>JAENXB010000230.1 GCA_016649785.1 Flavobacteriaceae bacterium | reverse complement strand
CATATTTTATCACCTTTTCCAGAAAAGTGATCCCATCGCCTTCATCTTTGAAATATTGGGCGCGATGATTTCCAAAACCATCAAAACCTCCTGCCAGGGCAAGATTTTCCAATGCTTTTTTATTGGCTCCACGCAAATCTATGCGCTTGGCCATATCAAAAATAGATTTGTATGCTCCTTTTTCGGTTTTCCTGTTTTCAGCGATAGTTGCAACTGCTCCAGATCCTACTCCTTTCACTGCGCCCATTCCAAAGCGAACTGCATTTTCTTTGTTTACCGAAAATTTATAATAGGATTCATTTACATCGGGTCCCAAAACGGTTAATTTCATCCTCTTGCATTCCTCCATAAAAAAGGTGACCTGCTTGATATCACTCATATTGTTGGAAAGCACCGCCGCCATATATTCCGCAGGATAATGGGCCTTTAAGTAGGCAGTCTGGTATGCGATCCAGGCATAACAGGTTGAATGCGATTTATTGAAGGCATAAGCTGCAAAAGCCTCCCAGTCTTTCCATACCTTTTCCAGTATTTCCCTTGAATGTCCTTTGGCTTCCCCTCCGTTTAAAAATTTGGGCTTTAGTTGTTCCAGCAAGGCAAAACTCTTTTTTCCCATAGCTTTTCGCAGAACATCGGCTTCACCTTTGGAGAATCCTGCGAGCTTTTGGGAAAGCAACATCACCTGCTCCTGGTAAACCGTAATTCCGTAGGTTTCTTTCAGATATTCTTCCATATCTGCCAAATCGTATGCTATTTCTTCCCTTCCGTGCTTTCGGGCGATAAAACTCGGGATATATTCCATTGGTCCCGGCCTGTAAAGGGCGTTCATCGCAATTAAATCGTCAAAAACGGAAGGTTTTAAATCCTTTAAATGCTTTTGCATTCCGGGCGATTCATATTGAAATATCCCCACGGTTTCTCCCAGTTGGAACAATTCGTAAGTTTTCTCATCATCCAGGGGAAAACTGTCCGGATCCAGATCTATATCGTGCCTGCCCTTTACAATTTTTACCGTGTCCTTTATAAGGGTCAATGTTTTTAGACCCAAAAAGTCCATTTTTAACAAGCCTGCACTTTCCACCACCGAGTTGTCAAACTGGGTGACATACAAGTCGGAATCTTTTGCCAAAGCTACCGGCACAAAATTGGTGATATCGCTTGGGGTGATTATAACCCCACAGGCGTGAATCCCAATATTCCTGACAGTTCCCTCCAGGATCCTTGCCTGGTTTATGGTTTGGGCCTCCAGATCTTCTCCATCGGCTATATTTAAAAGCTGATTTACTTTATCTAAATCCTCACTTCGGAAACTTTTCTTCAATTCCTTCTCTGTCTGCCCAAAGATCTTGCTCAATTTCCCCATTGTAGGGATCAATTTCGAAATCCTGTCGGCTTCATTTAAAGGCAGATCCAAAACCCGGGCGGTATCACGAATAGCCGATTTTGCAGCCATCGTTCCATAAGTGATGATTTGCGCAACCTGGTTTGAACCGTATTTCTTGATCACATAATCCATTACCCGACTCCGACCTTCGTCATCAAAATCAATATCTATATCGGGCATACTTACCCTGTCCGGATTTAAAAACCTCTCAAAAAGCAGATCGTATTTAATTGGGTCGATATTGGTGATCCAAAGGCAATATGCCACTGCACTTCCCGCCGCCGAACCACGCCCAGGGCCTACCGAAACATCCATTGCACGGGCCGCCCTAATAAAATCTTCTACAATAAGAAAATACCCGGGATATCCGGTATTTTCTATTACCGAAAGCTCAAAATCCAGCCTTGCCTTAATGTCTTCTGAAAAATCCCCATATCGTTTTTTGGCTCCCTGGAAAGTTAGGTGTTTTAAATAAGCGTTTTCCCCGCGTTTTCCTCCGTCTGCTTTATCTTCTTCAACAAAAAATTCCTCAGGAATATCAAATGCCGGCAACAGTACGTCCCTTGCAAGTTCATAAGGTTCAATTTTATCTACAACTTCCTGAATATTTGAAATAGCCTCGGGCAGATCCTTAAACAAGGATTTCATCTCCACATCCGATTTGAAATAATATTCATTATTGGGCAAGCCATATCTGTAACCGCGTCCTCGTCCTATTGGTGTGGCCTGTTTCTCACCTTCTTTCACGCAAAGTAAAATATCATGCGCGTTGGAATCTTGTTGCTCACAATAATAGGTGTTATTGGTGGCAACCAATTTCACCTCGTGTTTTTTAGCGAATTCCACTAAAACAGTGTTCACACGGCTTTCTTCCTCCTGGTTGTGCCGCATCAACTCTATATATAGATCGGCACCAAAAGTTTCCTTCCACCAAAGCAACGCTTCTTCGGCCTGATTTTCCCCTACATTTAAAATTTTTCCCGGAACCTCTCCATTTAAATTTCCGGTTAATATTATTAGATCTTCCTTATATTTTTTGATGACTTCCCTGTCTATCCTCGGCAGGTAATAAAATCCTTCGGTATAGGCCAGGGAAGACATTTTAGCCAAATTGTGATATCCGTTTTTATTCTTGGCCAGGATCACGATTTGATACCCGTTGTCTTTTCTGGTTTTGTCGTGATGATCCTCGCAAACAAAAAATTCGCAACCCACAATAGCCTTTAGATCCTTTGCAGTTGCCGGTTCATTATTGGCAAGCGAAGCTTCGTTTTTTGCTTTAACAGATCGGTTAAAGTTCCCAACTTCTTTTACAAAATGAAAGGCACCCATCATATTTCCGTGATCGGTGAGGGCAACAGCAGGCATATTTTCTTTGGTCGCGGCTTCCACCAAAGCGGCAATACTCATAGTAGACTGCAAAATGGAGAACTGGGAATGGTTATGAAGGTGTGAAAACCTGACCTCATCAAGCTTCTCCAAATTTTCCTGAATTTCTTCAGTGGAAATTTTCACCGGTTCCTGCTGCTCCTGAAATTTTTTCCTGATCTCTTCTGAAGCATTTTTCAGATTGATATGTTTTAAACCTATCAACTTAAGCGGTTTCGGATTTGCTTCAGAAAAATTTTCAAAATAAGATTCGGGAACAGCTAGTTGCTCTTTGGTAAAAAATTCTTTTCTGATCAATTCCAAAAAACAACGCGTGGTCGCTTCTACATCGGCGGTGGCATTGTGCGCTTCGGCAAAAGGTTCAGAAAATAATTCCTGATGCAGTTCCGCAAGGGTGGGCAATTTAAATTTTCCGTAACGTCCTCCCGGCAACTGGCATAATTTCGCCGTGTTTTCCGTACAGGTATCCAAAAAAGGAAATTGCTCCAAAGGATTTTGAAAACCACCCCTTAGGAATTCGGCACCCATAATATTCACATCAAAACCCACATTCTGGCCAACTATGAATTTGGCTTTTCCCAGGGCGATTTGAAATTTTTTCAGCATTTCCATTAATGAAATCCCAACTTCCTCGGCCAACTTTGTTGAAATTCCGTGGATTTTTTCGGCATCGTAAGGAATATTAAAGCCAGTTGGCTTCACTAAATAGTCCTGATTTTCAACAAGGTTCCCCATCTCGTCATGTAACTGCCATGCAATTTGAATACAGCGCGGCCAGTTATCTGAATCGGTTAAAGGGGCCTTCCAGTTTTTGGGTAAGCCGGTAGTTTCGGTATCAAAAATCAAATACATTCTTTATGAAATTTTTTTATCCAGCTGATAATCAATGATTAATAACAGGATTATGGGGTGTGAACTTTCGGTTAAAAATAAGAAAATTTACAGGTAGATTTATGGTTTGGACGAAGCTTTTATTAACTTATTTTTTAATGAGCATAGGCGCCACCAGTCTTGCCTTGTTTAGAAATACTGCCGATAGCAATCGCAGTTATCCATCCATTTGCCGGGCGAGAATGTAAAAGCATTTGCCGGCCTCCTAAATAAAGGAGTCGAATTCGACCCCTTTAAAAGTTTTGTTATGTATCTGCTCTCAAAATTCATTAGTTGATATTGTTTAAGGTTTTCAAATCATAACAAAATATTATTTCCAGCACCGGGAATACAGCCCATAAAATTCAGCAAAATAGTCAATGGAATAATGGACTTTGCGATTTTTGCGGTTAACGAAAGAACATTCAGCAAAATTACAAAAGGAGACCTTATTTTTATAGTCATCTTTAATTCAGAAAATTATGACCTGAATAAATAAATATAGTATCTTTGCAGACTTATTAATAATTGAGGTCGAGAACCTCCCAAATTAATTTATATGCCTGTAAAAATT
>JAENXB010000117.1 GCA_016649785.1 Flavobacteriaceae bacterium | reverse complement strand
TAATGATTTTCAGTACTTTAATAGAAACTGGGAGTCATTTTTTTTATGTTTAATATCATCATAAAAGTGACCTATTCGGTTACCTTTTTTTTCTTAACTTTCCCTAGTCTTGTTGGCTTTCTGAATGATTTGACTTTCGTTTATCAAATTTTTTAGTTACCTAAAACGAAGATCATGGAACACAAAATCACTTTTCGTATCCACTTTTGGCTGAATATCCGAAATCAGTCTAAGTATTTACACTCCCGGTATCAAACCAGAATTTATTGAAGATGATATTTTAGGGCATAATCGCTTTAAAAATGAAAGAAGATAAAAAAAACAGCTTCGGTTTCAAATAATTGGTGAAAGGTTCTGCGAAATTTCGGGGAAAATTTTAGAGATAATCTTGACAACTACCAATATATTTCAGCCACAGAGATGGCTGGAGAAATAGGGATTTCAGAAAGGGTTGTTGAAAAATAAATTGCAAAATTAAATGTGAAGGGGGTAATTGGCAGAGTAGTACCCGATAAGGGCGGCTACTGGAAAATAAATTTATAAGTCCTTGCTAAAATTAACAATACGGATGGATTCTTATTCAACAAATAAAAAAATTAGCTTAATAAACTCTCTTTTCACAACCAGAAAAGATGTTTTTGCAATCTACTGGCAAAAACCTGCATTGGCCGGTACAGGCGGGGAAAGTAAAAGTGGTTATATGCCTGCTTATAAATATGATCCATATATGTACCGGCTCCATAAGATGAAGGGAGGCTCATTTAGGACATATAACGACAAAACTTATTTGCCGCTCTCCGATCAACAAATTTTAAAGCATCTGAATGGAGAACAACTAATTGGCATCTACCCTTTGCTTCCCAACAATACTTCCTGGTTTATTGTTGCAGATTTTGACAAACAAAACTGGAAAACAGAATGTCAGGCTTTCATGAAAAATTGTAAGGAAAATGGTATTCCAGCTTATCTGGAACGATCCCGTTCCGGTAACGGAGGTCATGTCTGGATATTTTTTGATAAACCTTATCCTGCTATAAAGAGCCGAAAAATTGTAATTGGCTTACTCAAACAAACTGGTATTTTCTCTGTTTTTGAAAAAAGTTCCAGCTTTGACAGGTTATTTCCAAATCAGGATTTTCTTTCCGGCAAAGGATTGGGAAACTTAATCGCGCTGCCATTTCATAAACCAGCATATGATCACGGAAACTCATGCTTTGTAAATCCTTTAATGGAGGATTTGCAGGCTTATCCTGACCAATGGGAGTTTATCTCAAACATCCAAAAGGTATCAAACCTGCACTTGGATGGACTTTATAAATCGCTCGAAACTTCGCCTACGCATTCTTCTAATTCGTGTATTATCAATTCAGATAAACTGCAAATTGTGCTGAATAAAGATGTGCGCATTAACAGGTCCGGGATTGGCCCCGGGTTAATTAATTTCCTGAAAGAAGAGTTCAATTTTGCAAATTCGGAATACTTTATTAAAAAACAAACCGGAAGAAATATATGGGGTACTGAAAAGTATTTCAACTTTATTGAAGAAACAGAACAAGAGGTGATTATTCCAAGGGGCTTCATTGGAAGAGTGCTTAGGTACTGTAAACAGAATTCAATAGATTTTGATTTTCTGGATGAAAGACTAAAAAAAAAGGAGGTCTTCTTTACAACTAATTTAACGCTTAGGTCACACCAAAAGGCAGTAATAGAAGCCGCATCCCGAAAAGACTTTGGAGTAATTACTGCTCCTCCCGGTTCAGGAAAAACAGTAATGGGGCTGAAAATTATTGCTGAAAAACAACAGCCGGCATTAATCATTGTTCACCGCAAACAACTTATGGAACAATGGATTGATCGGATTGAGTCATTTCTTGGGGTCCCAAAAAAGGATATAGGAAAAATAGGACAAGGAAAAGCTAAAACAGGAAAGGTTATTACTGTAGCTATGATTCAGAGTTTGGGGAAATATCTTGAGAAACAGGAATCAAAAGAATTTTCACAGTCTTTCGGAACTATTATTATTGACGAATGCCATCACATTCCCGCCAAGACCTTCAGAGCTACAATTTCAAAACTTTCATCCTATTATCAGTATGGATTAACAGCAACACCTTTCAGAAAGGGAAATGACGGAAAGCTAATTTTTATACATCTTGGGGAAATGATTGCCGATATTAAACCACAGGAAATTGAAGAATACAAGCGTGCGAGGATAATTATCAGGAATACGTCCCTTGATGTACCCTTCAATCCTAAAACGGATCAGTTTGAAACCTTATCTAAAATCCTGGTGCATGATTCAACCAGGAATAAGCTGATCCTGAATGATGTGATGGAAGAATTGAATAAAGGTAAGAAGGCTGTTATTATAACCGAACGGAAAGAACATATAACTACGCTTTTCCAATTTCTCAAACAATCCTTTGAAACCCTCACTTTGAGTGGAGAAGATTCAGAAACCAGCCGGAAAACAAAATGGAAAATACTAAATGAAGGAAACTATCAGGTGTTGATTACTACCGGTCAATTTTTTGGGGAAGGCACCGACCTTCAAAATGCTTCCTGTTTATTCCTGGTTTATCCTTTTTCTTTTAAAGGGAAACTGATCCAATATATTGGCAGGGTTCAGAGGTCTGAAATAACTCCTGTAATTTACGATTATTGCGATCGTAAAATTAACTACCTGGATCGCCTGTTCCTAAAAAGAAATACTTATTACAGACACCTGGATCGGCAGGCTACCCTGTTTGATGAAATAGAAAATTCCAATGATTCATCCGGAAAAATTTTAACTATTGATAAGAAAATTAAGGTGCTTATTGATCTACTGGATTTCAGGTATGGTGCTTTTGGATTTAAATATGAAATACCTCACATTTTTTCTAAGACTCAAGATTCAGACGCTAATGAAACAGTCTTGGAATTTGAAATAGAAAACGATGAAATCCGACCTGAATTTGAAGTGTTGAAACCGTACTTTGCCAAATTTCTAAAATCGAAAATAGTTGAAGTTGAAATTTTTGCAGAATTTGAAAATGGGACCTTGGTTTCCCAAAAAGCTAGTTCAACTGAATTGGAAAAAATCAACCGGGAAATTATAGAAAGTGTCAAATTTCGCTTTTTAGAGAAAAATATCCTTGGAAAACATTATACCTTCGAAGCGGATGAAAACCTGCTTGATCTGGATAATTTGCAGGATAAGTACAATGGTGAATATTTTTATAATTCGGAAGAAGAATTGCTCAATGATCTCTTGCAAAATAAGAATATAAAGCATTATAGACAATTAAGGTATCTCGCTTCCAGACATGAAGCCTCAATTATGAAACTCCGTTTTGTCCTGCAACCTTTTTCATTCGTTTTTTTATTAAAGGCAAAGGAGGAATATCATTTGATTATGGAAACATTGGATACAGAAGAGGCTACTTACATCTGGCATATTGAAAAAAACGAAAATGCTTTTGATAACAAGCTTCAGGCTATTGAACAGGATTTAAATAGAATCCGAAATGCCGGGCGAAAAACTTTTCTTGAAAGTCGTCCAGAGAATTTTAGTAGGATAGTTCATGATTATTCCGATAAACGTAAAGGATTTATTATTTGGAAAGACTTGTTAGAAGAAAGACTTATATAGAATTGGAATTTGTTGGTGATTAACAAGAATATTTATTATAAAATTACAACTATTACTAACCGGGAATTAATACTTCAAAAATATAGCAAAGGAAAGATCAAATCTGAATATTTTAAATGGTCGATTTTTATGTTGTTGAATCTTTTTAGTTATACCATTTAACCTTTGAAAAACACTGCTTTTAAAGATCATTTAAGTAAAATTCTTGCTCCGTTACTGATTTGACCAATTCTCCTTCAAGGTCATCTATAAGTTCCTCTATTTTATTTTTCTATGTTCTCCCCAGTTTTTTCCGATATCACTTTGAAAGTGATGTTTCCCCTGTTTAATATATAGCCAGGCTTTTATCTGATATTTCTTGAGGATTCTTTTTGTAAAAATTCAACACTCTCTTTTATCCCGCTGCTTGTCTTTTTTGGTATTTCAATACATCTGAAATGTTCCAGCAAATCCAAAGTTTAAATGTATTACCTGATTTTTTATCCTCTTGTTCCTTTTATGCCCTAAGAGTCCTAAATATTCTTATAAATGGCCAGGTAAAATAAAAAAACCACCAAAGTATCTGAAAGGGTGAGATAATTGGGTAGCGCTTCCCCTACACTTTTTTATTTCACCCTTTCAGGGCTTCCTGAAATCAACGCCTTTTATTCGATGGGCGTTGCCCATCGCTGATATATTTCGCCCTTTCAGGGCAACATCTGAAATGTTCCAGCAAATCCAAAGTTTAAATGATATTACTTCAATTTAGTCTGAAATAAACATTTCAAATCATCCTGAAAGTCACCTATTCGGTTACCTTTTTTTTCTTAACTTTCCTTAGTCTTGTTGGCTTTCTGAATGATTTGACCTTCAGACATCAAATTTTTTAGGATCAAGAACACTTGTTGCAGACCAGGTCTAAATTTTAGTTCGTCTGTATGGAAAATATTAGCCCACGATTTTAATCATGAGTTGTAGGTGTGATGTTTTAATAAAATGGTTTCAACCATTTCCACTAACATGTTTTTTTTTGGAGTTTTATATAATAGATCAGATCTGAGGCTTCTTTTTAAAACCTGCTTCCCTATTTGGTTTCCAAAGACAGAACATTTTTATATTCCTGCTGAATAAAAAACCGTTGAAACGGTTGGGATGATTTTATCGTTTCCTTTTACCCACGATTAAAATCGTGGGCTATATCCGGATCAGAAACAATCCTATCCATTATCCTGGCTTCGATCTCAAGAAGGAATAAATTTGATTTCCGGTGTCCCCTGAATTCTCTCAAGTTAATTTTTATTCAAATATGGATTGATTAATAGGATGCTACTACAACTTTTTGGAAAGGTTTAATAATATTATCCATTGCCCTGGATTCAGCCAGGGGATGAAAGAAAATGATCACAAGGGGGTTTAGCCCCATCCCGCGAACTTATTCCGTGCGTAATGCATAATTCCATCAGATTTCAGTGTGGGAAGAAAATAGCATCACCGCCTATAGTTCCAGGCACATTCTTGTTAGGCAGAAGCCTTTGTGATCATTCAGTCTATAACCATCCGTGGGCAAAGGTTATTCCCTCCAAGCAAAAATTGGATAGAATTTGCCAAATTTATTATTTATGCCACATGCCACCATAAATTTTAAGGATTATTCATATATATTAATAAAAAATCATAAATTGTGGTTGGTTCCCTACGGCCGGTTTTGTTTATATCTTAAGGTGACGGCAATATATTGACATAAAATTATGTAACAATAATAGTTATCAACTTAATGGTCTTTCGTCTATTATCTATATTCTTTCGTCTGGTTAATAATCGATAAAAATGAAAAACAGGTTCTATTTTATTCTTTTGGTAATTTTTGTTTTTTTAAATATTGGTCTGGGAAGCTGGGGACTGGCTGAAACAAGCGAGGCAAGATATGCTGAAATAAGCAGGGAAATGGTTTTAAGTGGAGATTACCTTCATCCTACCTTGCTGGGGATCCAACATTATCACAAGCCACCTATAACCTATTATATTACTGCGATTGGATATAAAATCTTCGGGATTAATGAATTTGGGGCCCGTTTTTTTCTTAGCGTAGCACTTATCCTGCAATTGTTTTTTGTTTTTAAAATCGGCAGGCTTCTTTTTAAAGAAGAAAAAATTGCCTTTTTTTCGGCATTAATTTACTTTTCCTTTCCGGTGGTGCTTATCGCGGCTCGCAATTTGACCACAGATGCTTATTTGGCCACCTTCATTTTATGGAGTATATATAATTGGCTTCAGTATAAAAAAGGGAAACCTGCGTTTTATCTATACGCATTTTATGCCATGCTAGGCCTTGCGTTTCTTACCAAAGGCCCTGTAGCGCTCCTTCCGGTCATCGTATTTATAAGCTGCTGGAAATGGATTTACAAAGAGAAGTTGCAATTTTCAAAACACACTCTTTTGGGAAACCTTTTGTTTTTAATTGTTGCGGGCTCCTGGTTTGCCGCAATTATAATTGATAAACCTCAATTATGGAATTACTTTATCGACGAACAAATTGTCAATCGCACGATTGCCGCACAAAATTTTCATAGGGACCAACCTTTTTGGTATTACCTGGTTTTAGCGCCGCTTTTAGGTTTTCCCTGGTTGGTTTTTATAGTTCTGGATCTTAAAAGAAAATTCAGGGCTATTTTGAAGGAAAAATCCATAACCCTTATACTAGTTATCACTATTGTTAGTTCTCTATTTATATTTTCCGCTTTTTCTTCAAAATTGGTTTTGTACATACTTCCCATTTATTCTTTTATTTCTTTGTTGGCGGGATATATTTTGTTTACTTCAACCGGAAAATGGATCAATATTTATGTCAGGGTTTATATTGGACTATTTTCTTTACTTCTTTTAGGTTTAATTGTGGGAGGGCTTGGTGGTTGGGTCTTACTGGATGTGAAATACGCGATTCTGCTTATCCTGTTCACTGCGGGGGTTGGAATTTATTTAATTAAATACCCCGGTATAGATCAGCGCTTTCAGTTGATATATCTGGGAATGTCTTTTAGCATTTGCCTGTTGTTTACCGATGCGTTGTTCAGCTCCGGAAATCCATATATGATAAATTCTGCGAAAGAATTGATGGGTTTTGCAAAGCAAAAATCGGGAAAGGATTTCAACAGGTTGATCGTTTATGATTATTTACTTCCTTCTCCCTCTTTTTATTTAGACGATGAAATTGTCACCGTAGAAAATGCCAATTTTAAATCACAAAGGGAAATCAGGTTTGAAAAAGCTGCATTCTACAAAAGAAATTTTTTGGATTTGAAACAAAAGGAAGATATGCAGCGATTTAAAGATCTAATGCGGGAAAAAGGCAATATACTTATTGAGAGAAAAGGTCACCCGATGAACGATTCCCTTGATTATATACTCAAAAATTTTTCTCAATGTGAGGAAATGAATAAATGGATAATTTATTATTGAATTTTGGATTTCCCTAAAATTTAGAAGTTGTTCTCTTTAACTTAAATCGATAAATCTCAACAGGAATCTCTTCAAGAATTTAAAATTCACTCTTTTACTAGACAAACGGAAATTTTTATATCAGAACTCTCTCACGCCTTTTTTATGATTTTAAATAAGGGATGAGAATTCCTGATCACAATTTGCACTTCTTCTAACAGATTATTTAGAAAAAATATAGCTTTTTGTTTTTCTTATTTCTGATAATTTTTTAGGTTTGTTCAGAAACCCACTTTTAATTTCACATGTTTTTTATTTTTAATGAGTATAAATATGATTGATATGACGTAGGTCATAATTTAATCGGACAAAAATATCTTAATTTGCATTGCAATTAATTAAACACCAAATTTTATGAACGGAAATTATTACTCCAACAGAAGTTCAGGCTTCAAGATCTATTCAATGTTAGTATTGGTACTTGTTTTTGTATCGACAATTGTTTCTTGTAAATCTGATGAAGAAAATTCAACAGATATCGAAATAAGTTCGAAAATACAAGCCGTACTTACTTCCCCGCCAAATGTCCCGGAACCTGTTGGTGCCCGAAAAGCCGCAAAGTTGGTGGTGGATATGGAAATTATAGAAAAGGTAGGAGAAATTGCCAACGGAGTACAATATATGTACTGGACCTTTGGAGGAACAGTGCCGGGAAGTTTTATTAGGACCAGGGTAGGGGATGAGGTGGAATTTCATCTTAAAAACCACCCGGACAATAAACTGCCACATAATATTGATATGCACGCGGTTACAGGCCCCGGTGGAGGAGCGGAATCTTCCCTTGTCGCTCCGGGACATGAAAAAGTCTTTTCATTTAAAACATTAAACCCGGGCTTATATGTATACCATTGTGCAACAGCACCTGTGGGAATGCACATCGCAAACGGGATGTACGGGTTGATCCTGGTAGAACCCAAGGGTGGACTTCCTCCGGTAGATAAAGAATATTACGTCATGCAAGGCGATTTCTATACCGAAGATGCCTACGGAAAACCGGGTTTGCAGCCTTTTAATATGCAAAAAGCGATTGATGAAAACCCGGATTATGTTCTATTTAACGGAAAGGTGGGTGCTTTAACCGGAGACAACGCCATTACCGCCAAAGTTGGGGAAACCATCCGTTTATTTGTGGGCAATGCAGGGCCAAACCTGGTGTCTTCTTTTCATATGATAGGGGAAATTTTTGACAGAGTCCATGTAGAAGGTGGGAGTTTAATAAATGAAAATGTGCAAACAACCCTTATTCCTGCCGGAGGCGCCGCTATGATCGAGCTTAAGGTAGAAGTTCCTGGAACCTTCCTGTTAGTGGACCACTCCATATTCCGCGCTTTCAATAAAGGTGCATTGGGAATGTTAAAGGTGGAAGGCGAGAAAAATCCTAAAATTTATTCCGGGGAACAACTGGATAAAATTTATCTGCCCGAAGGAAGCGTGATCCAAAAAATGCCGGTGGCCGATTCTGAAGAAACTTCTGCTCCTATACCTCCAAAATCCCTGGCTCAGCAATTGGAACACGGGAAACAACTCTATATGCAAACTTGTTTTGCTTGTCACCAGGCTACAGGACAGGGTATTCCCGGAGCTTTTCCTCCCCTGGCAAAATCAGATTTCTTAAATGCCGATGCAAACAGGGCTATAGGGATAGTTTTAAATGGATTGACCGGTGAGGTCACGGTAAACGGCAATCAATTTAACAGTATAATGCCCGGCCAGAATCTTACCGATGATGAAATTGCCGATGTGCTCACCTATGCATATAACAGTTGGGGAAACAACAAGACCGT
>JAENXB010000370.1 GCA_016649785.1 Flavobacteriaceae bacterium | reverse complement strand
ATTATAGGCTTTTTATGCAGTGAGTAACGATTCCCCAGATCACAAAATCATTTTCGCTGGTTACTTTAATTGGCTTATATTTTTCATTTTCGGCTACCAGCCAGATTGTATCTTTTTCAATTTTAATGCGCTTAACGGTAAATCCTCCATCTAAAAAGCATACCGCGATATTTTGATTTTTTGGTCTTAAACTCTTATCAATTACCAGTAGATCACCGTTCCCAATCCCGGCACCAATCATACTATCGCCTTCCGCCCGACCAAAAAAAGTTGCGTCTTTATTCTTAATTAGATGATGGTTAAGGTCAATAATATCTTCCAAATGGTCCTCGGCCGGGGAGGGGAAACCGGCGGAAATTCCATTAGTAGAAAGAGGCATAATTGAATTATGTAAAGAATATTTTTTGTAAATTTTCATTAGCTAAAGATTAAAAAGCAAAATTAGGAAAAATTCCATATAAACGGATATATTCCAATATTAATAATATGTGTTACGAAACAAGCCTTACTAAAAAATTAGCAGGTATTGAAAAACATACCGGTGCGGTTATGCGGTATCCGGAAGTTTATGAACCCTGGTATCATTTGTCGGGATTTTCGCATCCCAATATGTTTTGTATTCCAAAAGACGAACCGGGTATTATTATACCAATGGAGTGGGGGCTGGTTGCACCCTGGGGAGAAGATATACTGAAGTTCCGGAAGAAATATAATACTCTTAACGCCAAAGCAGAAACTCTGCTAACGAGCAAAATGTACAGCGAGCCTACCCGGGAACGCCGCTGTTTAATTCTCGCAGATGGATTTTTTGAACCGCATTATGAGAAATTAAGCGGGCCATCTCAACCTTATTATTGCTATTTGGAAGAAAGGAAATTGTTTAGTTTCGCAGGAATTTACAATACCAATGATCGCGATTTCTCGACCTGCAGTATAATTACCAGTGAAGCCAACGATTTTTTTGCAGAGATTCACAACAAGAAAAAAGGAATGCCGCTTGTTTTAGATCCCAATTTTGAAGGGGAGTGGTTGAACCCAGATCTCAACGATAATGGGATTCAAGAAATTCTGGCCACAGGCTTTATGAGAGAACCATTTAAAGTGCACCCCGTAACCAGGGACTTATATAAACGTGGGATAGATACCAATACGCCGGAAATATTGGAAAACGTAGGGGGGAACCCTAATCTGTTTGAAGAATGATTTATTAAAATCATATACCTCAAATTTTGTTTTCCGAGTTTCATTCTATTGGTTAGTACCATATTCAAGATGAATTTTTTGCAATCCTTATCAATAATAAATATTCAAAAGAACCTTTCGAGTTTAATCAATCCCCATCTTTATTTGCTTTTTTACCCTTGCAGATAGAGCGAACTTCTCTGTAAATCTTTTTATAATTTTCATTGATTTCTTCTTCTGAAAAAAATTGTGTCACATCAGGTATTTTCCGTTCGATTTTCTGCTGTTTAAATTGAACTTTTTTATCAATTCCATCGGCATAAGTGACAAATTCTCCCGGTTTTAAACTAAAAAAAATATTTGCCCTAATTTTAGAAACCTCTTTTTCT
>JAENXB010000306.1 GCA_016649785.1 Flavobacteriaceae bacterium | reverse complement strand
GAACTTGAGCAAAAAGCAGAAATGAACTCGTTTTTGCAATTTGGATATCGATTGGAGCAGCACCGGTTAATCAATCCATTCAGCCTGCAGGCAAATTTGGAAACCGGGAATTCATACCAAAAAACTTCGATGGAGTTTAACTACAAAGTCAGTTATTACGGTCAAAACCAGGGATTGGATGTCAGGTTGTTTGCCGGAACAATGCTGAAAAACGAATCGGATATTCCATTTTACCAGTTTTCGGCAGGTGGAAGAAATGGCCGCGAACAATATCTTTACCAGGGATCGTACCCCGACCGGTTTGCAGTTTTTCCTGATAATTTCTTGTCGCGGCAGATGACCCTTTCCGAAGGCAACCTGGTTTCGGCTGTTAACGACACATTAGGTTACAGCCGCTGGCTTATTTCTTTAACTTTCACCAGCACGCTTCCTAAAATAAACAAATGGCTGCCAGTTAAACCATTCGTAAACCTTCTGCTGAATGACCATGGTTTTGGAAAAGGCAACGATTCACCCGTCTTTTTTGAAGCAGGGATTAAAACCGGTTTCTGGGATCTTTTCGAGATTTATATCCCTTTGGTGGTTTCCAAAAACATTAGTTCAGTGCGCGGACCATTCAAGAACGGGATTCGTTTTATTCTATCCCTCGATTCATTTAGCAAGGAAAAGTTGATTTCAAAAGGAGGGATTTAATCGGATGAATGTGTGAATAATGTAACTCTTAAAAGAAATAATGTAACACTTTCTGCACCCTTTCAAAGTAATTTTACTTCCTGTAGCTTTAATTTTATGCAATGCAAAATCAAAAAACTACCTCAAAGAATTTAAACAAACTGCGCCAAAATGCAGAAATGTTGATAAAGAACACACAACAAAAAACAGGCATGCGGCACTCTGAAACTGATAATTTAAAACTTATCCATGAGCTTGAAGAGCATCAGATTGAACTGGAAATGCAGAAAGATGAGCTTATTTTGGCAAAGGAAAAGGCAGAACAGGCAGAAAATAAATTTACCAAATTATATGATTTTGCCCCTTCCGGATATCTTACTGTCTCAAAAGATGGTGAAATTGCAGAGTTGAATTATAGTGCAGCACGTTTACTTGGGAAGGAACGCTCATACCTGATTAAAAAGCGCTTTGCACTTTTTGTTTCTTCTGATACAAGAGTCCTATTTAATAATTTTATTCAAAATATATGTCAAAACAAATCAAAGGGTTCATGCAAGGTGAAACTTTTAACAAACGAGGATTCTCCAAAACAAGTCCTGATAAATGGTATCTCAGGTAATTTGGATGGAAGTTGCCTTATATCCCTCGTGGATATAACCGAACTCCAAATTGCTGAAGCAGAAATAAAAAAAACAAATGAAGACTTAATCCGGCTAAATGCAGAAAAAGACAAATTCTTCTCCATCATCGCTCACGACTTACGCGGCCCATTCGGCACTTTTCAGGAACTTACCCGGTTTATATCTGAAGAACTTTCGGATTTAACCACGGCAGATATAAAAGTGATGACAACGAGTATGATGAACTCAGCCCGTAAACTTTATAATCTCCTGGAAAACTTACTTCAGTGGGCAAAATTACACCAGGATTTGCTTCCGTTTAAACCACAAATAGTCCAATTGCATCCCCTGATAAATGAAAGTTTACAGACGATAATGGAATTAGCCGCAAATAAAGAAATTGTAATTACAAATACTATCCCTCTTAATACATCGCTTTTGGCTGATTCCGAAATGCTTCAATCTGTAATCCGCAACCTCGTTACCAATGCGGTAAAGTTTACACCAAAAGGAGGAAAAATAACTCTTTCGTCAAAAACCGTTGCAGAAAAAAACATTGAAATATCGGTTAAAGACACTGGAATTGGCATGAACCCGGATATGGTTAAAAATTTATTCCAACTCGATCGGCAAACGAACAGAAAAGGAACCGAGGGTGAACCCAGCTCAGGACTTGGATTAATACTTTGCAAAGAATTTATAGAAAAACATGGTGGAAAACTTTGGGTGGAAAGTGCTGTAGGAATTGGTTCTACCTTTCGTTTCACCATTCCATACGGCAATGTAACCGAATAAAATAATGTTATTGAATTAGGTACTTAAGTTATACTTTGAATTTTTTGTATTAAATCCAGCGGATTTAAATGTTTATAGAATATTCAGGTAAAATAAATTATACGACCCTGGCTAGGGTCGAACATAGATCCTTTCATTTTTTCTATAAACATTTGATGCCTCTGGCATCGGTATTCACTTCTGAAATTCACTATCGACGTCTTTTTGAGTCGGCCAAAGACGGTATTTTAATTCTTAATGCCAAAACGGGGATGATTGTTGACGTGAATCCGTTTTTAATGGAGTTACTGGACTATTCGAAAGAAAGTTTTATTGAAAAAACAATCTGGGAAATAGGATTCTTTAAGGATATTATCGACAATAAAGATAAATTCCTGGAATTGCAGCGCGTCAAATACGTAAGATATGAAGATCTGCCGCTTGAAACCGCAGG
>JAENXB010000103.1 GCA_016649785.1 Flavobacteriaceae bacterium | reverse complement strand
TTTCATATGTAGATATTTATTGTTTTTTATTGGTCATATGTAATTCGCATATCTTCATTAGTGTTTGCATCAAGTTTCCGTTATGCTCATTTCATATTGTATTTTATTTTGAACGTATTCAATAAAAATAAACATTCCGGAAGGAAATAGAAGGATTCATTTTTTTATTCAAATAACCATTACTCCCTCACGATATCTGCTAATTGATTTTGTTTTTGGTGTTCAACCAAAGATGCCAGTTGGAATGAAGACAAATGAAAAAAAACCCTTCGAATTTCAAAAGGGCTTTTGTATTCGACTTTTTTAATATATTACAGTCTTCTGCCGGTTAATAATTTATACAAAATCAAAATAACGGCAATCACAATTAAAATGTGGATAATACCTCCTAAATCAGGGAAGGCGAAGTAACCAATTAGCCATCCGATAATCAGTAAAACTACGATAAGCCAAATTAAATCTCTCATATTGTTGGTTTTTTAGTGCAACTTAAAGTTGCCGGTTAAAAGGTTATAAACTTATAAATGAACAGATATTTAGAACCAGGCACTTTTTTTAAAACTGCAATCTGGCTAGTTAAGCAGGACAAATTTATATAAATCATTAATTAGACGGGGCTATTTTAACGGAGGTTTAACTAAAATCTTAAAATTTCACTTTATTTTTGAAGATTACGAAATATTGTGATTCAGGTTTGGCAAATTCTTTTTTTTTCTAAAAGAATGCTCATTATCAATGCATTTACTGATTTTTTTGAAAATTCAGGATTTTCATTTTTTGGTTTTTTCTTCCTTAAAGAATGATTTAATTTCTATTCCGGGCCTGGCGTAATGAAATCTGTCCAATAAAGTTGGCAAAGCATAACCATCCAGACCATTAATTGCGACGGTTCCGGCATCGTCCAGTCGTAACCAGCCATCAGGCATCTGGATTCCCTCTTCAAAATAGATGTGTTTAATTTCGGCCACCACTAAAACAGTATCGTTTTCAATTATATGATATTCATTTAAATAACGGCAGCCCAATTTTATAGAGGATTGCTTTACATAAGGCGCAAAAAAATCATCCAAATACTCTTCTTCAAGTCCGGTTTTATGAAATTCCGAAATATGCTCCTCATACTTGGCGGCTGTTTGATGGGCTTGCTCAATCATATCCTGATGAATATGATTTACTGTAAAAACACCTGTTTCCTTAATATTTTTAAATGTGTTTCGTGGAATGGTGGCTGGCCGCAGGATGAATCCCAATAAAGGTGGATTACTGCCCAAATGCATTACCGAATTAAAAACAGCAACGTTGGTCTTTCCGGTTGAAGACCTTGTTGCCAGTAAATTGGCAGATTTGTAGCCTGTGCAGCTGTTGATAAGGTTTAAACGGAAAATTTTATCCATTTTGGCAATATCCCGTGTATTGTAATGTTTCATAAAAAAAGGAAGTATGGTTAACTGCCTTAATGTAATGAAATCTGATAACATAATTTGTTAAGGGATTTTTAAATTATCCTTCGTTTTCCAGTTTGTTTATTTTCATTTCATAATCCTCAATCACTTCCCGCAATGCATCTATATTATCTGATGCTCTTTGATGGGCCTTCTCCATTGCTTTTTCCAATTTCTTATCAGGATGCTGAAATAAATCGGTTATTACATGATTAATTTTATCAATGATACTCTCCTGACTGTTCTTGATGTCTTCGAGCTTATTTAAAATACCGTGTACTTGTTCAAATTTTTCCTGTTCCATTGTTTCTGATTTATAAATTAAATTAATATAAAACCTTATGTTTTTAAATTCAAAAAATTAAAGGCAGATCACTGCTACTTTTCAGTCTGTTTTTCTAACATAGGATAGTCGGTATATCCCTTTTCCCCCGGAGTGTAAAAAGTATCACAATCCCATTCAGCTAGAGGAGCATTCTCCTTAAACCTCTCGGGTAAATCGGGGTTGGAAATAAATAATTTTGCAAATGATACAAGATCGGCAGTACCTTTTTCAATCACTTTATTTCCCTTTTCCTGGTCAAAACCATTATTGATCATTAAGGTTCCCTGGTAAATTGGCCGGTAATGTTTTGCAATATTTGGCTCGAGATAGGCTATTTCACTCACATCTGTAAAAGGTTCAGAGAGATGAAGATAAGCAAGGTCATATGCGTTAAGTTTTTCAACTATATAATCGAAGGTTGGGATGGTCTCTTTTGTAGCGATTATTCCGGCACCATTATTCAAAGAGGGGTTTAACCTCACTCCAATTCTGTTTTCTGCCCAAACTTCTCCTACTGCTTCAATCACTTCAAATAGAAAACGAGCCCTGTTTGGAATACTTCCGCCGTATTCATCCGTGCGGATATTTGAGTTCGCATTGAAAAACTGATGAAATAAATAACCGTTGGAGGAATGGAGTTCTATCCCATCAAATCCGGCATCCCTGGCATTTTGAGCAGCTTTTTTAAATTCCTGAACAGTTTCCTTGATTTCAGGAATGGTCATCGCTTTTGGCTCAACAGAATCTTCTTCCCCGTCCGGGGTAATTATTTTGATATTAGGGTTCAAGGCACTTGGCGCGAGCGGTTTCTCACCATTGTGGAATTTGGGGTGAGATATCCGGCCACAATGCCATAACTGTATGAATATTTTTCCGTCTTGTTCATGTACAGCTTCAGTAACCTTACGCCATCCTTCTACCTGGGCTTCAGAGTATATTCCCGGGGTATTGATGTAGCCCACGGCTCTTTCAGAAACCTGAGAACCTTCAGAAATAATCAGGCCGGCACTGCTGCGCTGCCTATAATATTCAACATGTAGATCTGTAGGAGCATTTTCTTTATTATCCGACCTGCTTCTGGTCATAGGAGCCATAATCACCCTATTTTTTAAGGTAAGATCACCCATTTGGTACGATTGTAAAAGTAGTTGTTCATCTTCCATAATTCTGAGCTATCCTGCGAAACTACTTGTTGCAGATGGTAACTCTTGTTAAACAAATTGTAATTACCTGTTTTTTAACGTTATTTTAATTCAGAAAGCAGAAAAATTATGTAAATCAGTAACTTTTTTGACCCAAAGGCGGTCCAAACCTGAAATGATAATTTTTCAGTATTTTTACGAGAAATAAAATTGATCTAATTCAAAATAAGGTTTTGTTACCTTGTAAAAATTAGTTTTATTGCCGGCCAACAAAATTTTTTAGTTTAATGAACCTGATGCAAAAATCAAAAAATATTGCCGTAATAGGCTCCGGTTTAGTGGGATCTCTTCTGGCACTTTTTTTAAGAAAACGAGGTCATGAGGTAACGGTTTTTGACAGAAGGCCGGATGTACGTCACATTCAATTTTCCGGGCGATCTATAAATTTGGCTATGTCTAACCGTGGCTGGAATGCGTTAAAAAAAGTTGGAATTGAAGCCGAAATAAGAAAATTGGCTTTGCCTTTAGACAAACGTGCCCTACACTTAAACGATAAGCCGCTTTACTTTCAGAAATATGGAAAGGAAGGCGAAGCAATTTATTCTATTTCCCGTGGAATATTAAATCGGAAAATGATCGATTTGGCTGAAGCTGCCGGCGCTATTTTCAAATTTGAAGAAAAAGTTTGGGATATTGAATTGTCGGAAGCTAAGATCTATACCGGAGAAAGTGAAAAAGGAGCGTGGCAGGAATATCAGTTTGACCTAGTATTTGGTGCCGATGGTGCTTTTTCCCGGGTTCGCCATAAAATGCAGCGACAAAGCCGCTTCAATTATTCGCAGGAATTCATAGATGTTGGGTATAAGGAACTCACAATTCCTGCCAATGCTGATGGGACACACAAGCTGGATAATACATCTTTTCATATCTGGCCCCGAGGTGAATTTATGCTTATCGCGATGCCAAATCTAAACGGAAGTTTTACCTGTACTTTATTTATGCCTTTTGAAGGAGATGTTTCTTTTGAAAATATTAAAACCGAAGCACAGGCCGAAGGGTTTTTTGCCACTTATTTCCCCGATATAAAAGACGATATTTCAAATTTGACCCGCGACTTTTTTAAAAATCCCACAAGTGCGATGGTTACCATGAAATGCTTTCCCTGGACCTACGGGGATAAAGTGGCCTTAGTTGGCGATTCTGCTCATGCGATCGTGCCATTCTATGGACAAGGAATGAACGCCGGCTTTGAAGATATTTCTGTTTTGGATGATTTGCTGCTGCAATATGGGGACGATTGGGAAAAGATCTTCCGGGAATATGAAAACAGCCGGAAACCCAATGCAGATGCCATTTCTGAACTGAGTTACCGCAATTTTATCGAAATGAGCAGTAAAACAGCTGATCCCGGATTTTTATTGAGAAAAAAGATCGAAAGGCATTTTGCTGAAAAATATCCTGATAAATGGGTACCCTTGTATTCCAGGGTGACTTTTTCAAATAAACCTTATGCTGAGGCGCTTAGCATTGGAGATGAGCAACGGGCCGTAATGGATAAAGTAATGGAACTAAGGGATATTGAGAATAAATGGGACAGCAAAGAGGTGGAAATGTATATCCTTAAGCTTTTGGACAATAACAAATAGGGATTTAAATTAATTCATCTTCTTCCTCTTGCATATTCAGGTTTAAACATTTATAAACTTCTTTCAGGGTATCCTGATCTTCTGTCAGTATAATTAACATGTCATTTGGCTCAATCTCTGTTGCCCCGTTTGGAGTTATAAATTTGTCATTTCTTGAGATCATTGCAATAATTGCTTTCCGCGGGAATTTCAAATCTACAATTGCTTTGCCAACAGAATGGTTATTTTCCGTAATTACAATTTCCCGGATAAAAGATTTGGCACCATCGTTTAAAAATGTATCCACCGGGGATTTTGGTTTTGCTTTTTCGGGAAGTGCCACATGCAACCATTTTGCAATTAAAGAAAGGCTTGTGCCCTGAACCAACACCGAACTTAAGGAAACAAAAAACACAATATTAAATATCATATCCGCTTTTTCAATACCGGCCAATAGGGGATATGTGGCAAATACAATAGGCACGGCTCCCCGCAATCCTACCCAGGATATGTAAAATCTGCGGCGCATTTTCATTTTGAAAAACATCAAACTTATAAATACGCTTATCGGCCGAGCTATTAGGATAAGGAAAACCGAAACAAATATTCCAATTCCTACTACCGGAAGCACATGACTAGGATACACAAGTAATCCCAGGGTTAAGAAGAGAACTATTTGCATAAGCCAGGCCAGCCCGTCAAACATTTTCATAATGGTTCGTTTATGAATAATGTCGTGATTTCCCAAATAAACGGCACTTAAGTAAACCGCTAAAAATCCATTACCGCCAAGGAAGTTGGTGGCGGAGAATGTTATAAACATCAGTGCTATGACCAAAACCGGATAAAGACCTTCAAAATCCAGTTTGATGCGGTTTATGAGCTTTTTGCTCAATTTCCCGAAGAGAAAACCAAGTGCAGCCCCAATTAATATTTGTTGAAGAAACAGGGGGATAATGCTATAAATGCTTTTATCCTGATTGACCACCAGACCTAAAAAGGCAATCGTTAGAAAATAAGCCATCGGATCATTACTTCCGCTTTCCAATTCCAATGTTGGCCGAAGGTTGGTTTTTAATGCGATATTTTTTGACCTGAGAATAGAGAAAACCGCCGCTGCATCTGTTGAAGAAACAATAGCGCCAAGCAATAGGCCTTCATAAATAGTGAAATCTGTAATAAACCACACAAACACCCCAACAGATAAGGCTGTTAACAAAACACCCAATGTAGATAGCGAAACACCATGCCAAACAACAGGTTTAATAGATTTCCAGCTGGTATCCAGTCCACCTGAAAAAAGGATAAAATTAAGGGAAACTATACCAATAAATTGAGCGATTTGAGGGTCGTTAAAATGAATTTCCCCAATGCCTTCCGACCCTGCCAAAATACCTACCAACAAGAATAAAATTAAAGTAGGAACTCCAAATTTGTAGGAGGTTTTTCCAGCCAGAATACTTATAAGTAAAAGAAGGGAACCAATTAGGAGAATGTTTTCTGTGGTAATGTGCATAAAGTATAGGACCGAAATTTATTAGAGTGTAAAAATACTTAATTATTTTTTTAGGAAAGCTGAAAGATTTCTCCTAAAACAAATGAAGCCGGGAAAAGGCTTCATTTGTAACTTAATAGTTCAGTTGACTTTTATTTGGAATTTTTTTTGAGCAATTCCGGAAATTTCTTTTTAAACTTTTCTAATCTTAGAATTGAAACATTCTGAATGTAAGGGTTGTCCGGATTAAGTTTTTCATAATTTTGATGATAATCCTCGGCTCTCCAAAATTTTTGAAAAGGCACTACTTCAGCAGCAATAGGTTTATCGTAATTTTTGGCGACTTCCGCTTTAATGTCTTCGATAATCTTTTTTTGTTCCTGATTCTGATAGAATATTATGGAACGGTATTGAGATCCAATATCCGGCCCCTGGCCATTAACCTGGGTAGGGTTTTGTGATCCAAAATATACCCGCAACAAAGTGGCAAAATCAACTTTTTTTGGGTCATAAATAACTTCAACAGTTTCGGCATGACCTGTTTTTCCTGTATTGCTGGCTTCATAAGTCGGGTTTTTGGTATGACCGCCGGAATACCCGGAAATCACTTCATCAACTCCCTCAACACTTTCGTAAATTGCCTCCACGCACCAAAAACAACCGCTGGCGAAATAGGCCCGGGCCTTATTGTCCTGGACCGGAACTTCTACCGGTTTGGCGTTGGTAGTTTCTTCCTTTGTTGGATTCTGCGTGCTGCTGTTGCCGCAGGAAAATACAAATAATGATAAAGTTAACAAGATCATTTTCATCTTAATAAAATTTTATAGGCCAATGCAAACGACCTTATTAAACATTAAATCCGGCAAAGACTTTTATTTTTCCCGCAGATCCCCGCAGATAAATATTTTCTCTAACCTCTAACCTCTAACCTCTAATTTCTAACTTTGAGTTATTTCTTTTTAAATTTTCCTTCAAGGGTTTTCTTCCCGAAAATAGCATAGTCCATGGCTAAGTCGCCATTGATGGAAAATCCTAACCAATCAAGATCCAATTCCCCGTTAGGTTGCGGAGTAATAGTTGCAATTGGGATATTCCTGTCAAATTTGTCCCAGGGAATTTTCTCTCCTTCAGAATTGATATCGGAAGGATTTACTAAAAAGACATTGATCACATTAGAATTTGCCTTTTCAAATTTCACATTTATATATATATTATCGGGAGAAAGACACAATTCAGAAGTTGAGGTAAAATTTAAATCCAGGCAATAACACTCACAATTAAAATCGGCTTCCTCTCCAATTCTTATATATTGGCCTTCAATTGTTCCTGCCGAATCTTTGGAATCGGTCTTGGATGTAGACCCAGTTTTAGAATGATCTTTATTGTTTCCGGATTCGGTTAGGCTTTCTGATCGGGACTTTTCTAAAGCTGATCCGGTTTCTGAATTATGGTCGGCGGAGTCCTGGTTTTTACAGGAACCAAGAATAAAAAGGCAACCAATTGTGGTTAAGATCAATTTGAATTTCATAGCTGTGGGGTTTTGTAATGCCATAAAATTAGGGTAATTATCGAATTTTTATGCCAAAGAGTTGTTAATGCTTAATTAAAACAAAAAAGGGATATTCAGAAAGTATTCATTATACTTTTCGAATATCCCTTAAATAAAAAGAATATATTCTTAAATTTTAGAAAAGAGTTTTTCCATTTTTTCCAGCTCTTCTTTCGCCAACTCTTCGTCAACTAAAATTCTACCGCTGTGCTCATCGGTAATAATTTTTCTTCTGCCTGAGATTTCAACGATAACCTGTGGTGGAATAGTAAAATAGGATCCTCCGGAAGCTCCTCGTTCTACAGGAACTATAGCTAATCCATTTTTTACATTGTTTCTAATGCGTTTGTAAGCGCTGATCAACCTTTTTTCAATTAGGTTTTCCAACTCATTGGATTTCTTTACCAATAATTCTTCTTCCTTCTTGGTTTCAGCAAGAATAGCGTCAAGTTCCCCTTTCTTGTGTACAAGGTGCTTTTCACGGTCGGTCAAACGTTCTTTTGTTTGATCAATTACCTGTTTTTTCTGCTCTATTTGGGCTCTGTATTCTTTGATGTTCTTTTCGGCAAGTTCAATTTCAAGTTCCTGAAATTCAATTTCCTTGCTTAATGCGTTAAATTCACGGTTGTTCCGGACATTTTTTTGTTGTTCGGTGTATTTTTTAATCGCTGCCTTAGAATCTTCAATAAGAATTTTCTTGTTTTTTATGTCGGTATCGATAAAATCCAAATCGCCCTCTAATTTTTGTATACGCGTATTTAACCCGGCTACCTCATCTTCTAAGTCTTCTACTTCTAAAGGAAGTTCGCCTCGTACATTTCTGATTTCATCTATTCTGGAATCGACTAGTTGAAGATCGTACAACGCTCTTAACTTTTCTTCTACAGTAACATCGGTTTTTTTTGCCATAGTTAATAATACTTGATAGGATTGGTTTTTGTATTCGATAAAATAAGTGCAAAATTAAGGATTTTTTTACTAAGATACACGTGTAATAGGTTTTTTGTGTATTGTTCACTTTCATAGTGGCCAATATCTGCCAAAACGAGTTTTCCTTCTGCTTTGTAGAAATCGTGATACTTTAAATCGGCGGTAATAAAAAAATTGGCCCCGGCTTTTTTGGCATTTTCAATGGCAAAACTCCCGCTTCCGCCAAGTACAGCAACCTTTTTTACCGGTTTACCCAGGAGTTGAGAATGCCGGATACATTTGGTATGAAAGGTGTTTTGAATTTGGGACAGAAATTCTGTTTCCTCCATTTCCTGAGGCAAATCCCCAATCATTCCCATCCCCATTTGCTGATGGGCATTATCCAAAGTTATAATTTCATGGGCCACCTCTTCATAAGGGTGGTTTTTAAAGAGCGCTTCTAAGATTTTAGCTTCAAGATGTTTGGGGAAAGTAATTCCAATTTGGGTTTCTTCTTCAAAAAGAGTTTCTCCTATTTTCCCGATCACGGGATTTGCTTCTGCATTAGCTTTGAAACTGCCCATGCCTTGCAGGTTAAAACTGCATTCATCATAATTTCCAATAGAACCCGCTCCGGCTTCAAAGAGCTTTTTCCGTAACATTTCCGCGTGGGAAGTGGGTATATAAGTGGTGAGTTTTTTTATGCTGTTTTTTTTCGGAATTAAAATTTTTGGATTTGTAAGGTGAAGTTTCTCACATATCATCTTATTTACTCCCAGGTGATGATTATCCAGGGCAGTATGAATTGCATAAATGGCAATATTGTTTTGAATGGCCTTTATCACGGTCCTTTCTACATAATTGTTGCCATTCAGCCTTTTTAATCCGGAAAAGATGATGGGGTGGAAGCTTACAATTAGATTGCAATTTTTGGACATGGCTTCTTCAACGACTTCTTCCAGGGTATCAAGAGTAATTAAAATTCCGGAAACCGGCGTATTGGGATCTCCCACCAACAATCCAACATTGTCAAAATCCTCGGCAGTTGCGGCCGGGGCAAAATCTTCCAGGTGTTTTATAACATCTGCAATTAACATAGTTTAGTATTTTAATTCAAATATAAATATTATACATTCGTAA
>JAENXB010000105.1 GCA_016649785.1 Flavobacteriaceae bacterium | reverse complement strand
TTTAAGGGTAAATATAATATATCAAAAGAATGAACCTATTTCTGAAAATGCGATAACAAGCAATGATTTGGTAGCTTATTTAAGCAAGTAAAAAGCGATCACGAAACTGATCACCGAGGTAATGATCCCAACCATAAAAACAGTATAGGTCAACCTTAACAACTGGTACTTTCTATGCAGGACTTTCCCTAGTAAATGAAGATCCAACATCAAAGATTCGTAAACATAATCCTTGTCCTTGATAATTTCATTGATTCCCCATTTAAACTGCTCAAAGGGCATTTTATGGAAATTTCCAAAAAAAAGTAAATTCACCTCTCTTTCTTTAACCTGTTTTTTTGTAAACTCCCCGGAGGTAATATTTGGCCTTGTAGCCATGATGGACAGGATAATCGAGGCCACGCTGAAAATCACTAAAATAAGAGTGGGGATTAATAAGTGCCTGTTGGAAACAGAATCCAGTTTGGGAATAATATTGGCCAACGCAAGGGAAATAATGATCGCGTTTACAGAGAGCAGGATGTTTGCCTTTGTATCGGCTATATCGCTTAATTTTATGTGGTTTCTAAGGGTAACTCTAAACAGGGATTGAATACTTCTTTCAGGATTGTCATTTTTGAACTTAGCTTTTAATTGAGCTTTATTCTCCTCTTTCTTAAGTTTTTGCAGCTTGTTGTTTTTCTTTTCAATTAAAACAGAAAGATTTTTATCCTTTTCAGGTTTCCAGTTCAATACCGCATAATCAGTGAAATATTTATGTTTTTCGGTAAACAGTTTAATATTTTCCTCAAGCCATTCATTAGGAGTAAAGTTTTTTATATTTTGTAACTGAAGTTCCTGCCTTAATAATTCAGTGATTTCTCCAAAATATTCTTTGGCTAAATGAGAACTGTCTGCATCGCGGATGATCTCTTCCAATTTTGATTTCGGGGTAGAATCAAATTTTGTGGCCAGGATACAATCTGTAATAAGATTTATGGTTTTAGGATCTACATTGTTTTCTTCTAAAAACCGGTTTGCAATTTTCACGCTTTCCTCCTCGTGACCTTTAAATTTTACAGTATATCCTGTGTCATGCAGCCAGGCAGCCAATAACAAGGCCTCTTCCTCTTTAACATTTGTTTCGGTATTCTCAATTAATTCTTTAGTACTTTTGACCACTCGCAGGGTATGATTGTAATTGTGGTAAATAAAAGTTTCAGGTAATTTTTCTTTAAACAAGTCAAATACAAACTTTTCCGCCTTTTTAATTAATTCAGTCATTTAAAAATAGTGATTAAAGAGAAGTGCTAAATTACAAAAAAATACGTCTTTTAAATTTTTATGAAAAAAAATAACATAATTCTAACTTTGTTAGCTGCAGTTGCCCTTTATGGATGTTCAACGTATAATCCTAAATATCGTGAAGGTGAACCCACTCAAAATTTCGGATATCCCAAAGACCTTAAAATAGAGAAATCTTTTTATTTGCTGGGTGATGGCGGTTATTCGCCTCCAGGGGGAACTTCTGAAGGGCTTATAGCTTTAAAAGATTATATGGATTCTGTTAAGGCTAAAGATAACTACACGATTTTTCTGGGGGATAATGTTTATCCCGTGGGAATGCCGCCTAAAGATAGCCCGGAAAGGGAACAGTCAGAATACAGGTGGGATGCTCAACTGGATGCCATAGAAAAATATGAAGGCAATGTGATCGTGATTCCGGGAAACCACGACTGGTACAACGAGGGAGTTAATGGATTGGAAAGGGAAGAGGAATATCTGGAAGAAAAATTGGGGGACAAACTTACCTGGGCTCCAAAAACCGGCTGTGGATTGAAAAGTATTGAAATAAGTGACGATATCCAGCTCATCGTGATAGATTCTCAATGGTATCTGGAAGATTGGGACAAACATCCATCCATTAATAACAATTGTTCCCAAATTAAGACCAGGGAAGCTTTGTTGTTGGAGGTGGGATCTGAAATGGATAAAAATCAAAACAAAACCATTATTATTGCGCTGCACCATCCTTTGTTTACCAATGGAGTTCACGGGGGTCAATACAATTTAGAAAGACATCTTTACCCTTCACAAAAAAAGATCCCTATTCCTGTTTTAGGTTCGCTTGCAATGTTAATACGCACCAGTGGAGGGGTATCTATTCAGGATCGCCAAAATGAGCGCTATAAGTCGATGGCAAAAAGACTGGAGACTTTGGGTCAAAAATCGGATAGATTGATTTTTATTTCAGGACATGAGCATACTTTACAATATATTGAGCACGACAAAATAAAACAAATCGTTGCCGGTTCCGGATCTAAAGGGAATTATGTAACCCTGGGCAATGATGGTCTTTTTGCGTATCCGGAGCAAGGTTTTGCCGTATATGATGTTTTTGAAGATGGTTCTTCCTGGGTGAGTTTCTACGGAAATAAGGATAATAAAGCGAAATTATTGTATCAAAAAGAGGTTTTTGCAGCACCTCAACCTTATGATGTTTCGAACTTACCCGATAATTTCCCCCAAATGGTAAAAACTTCGATTTACGAAAAAGATGATACAGAAAAAACAGGACTCTACAAAAGTATTTGGGGACAAAGATACCGGGAACTTTACAGCAATGAAATTGAAGTTCCAGTAGTCGATCTGGATACTTTATATGGTGGTTTAACTCCTGTGAGAAAAGGGGGTGGGCATCAAACAAAAACCATCAGGCTTCAGGATAGTCTGGGCAGGGATTATAATATGCGCCGACTTAAAAAAAGCGCGGTGCAATTTTTACAAACCGTTGCTTTTAAAGATACTCCCATTGAAAATCAGTTGGAAAACACAATCGCTGAAAATGTGATCGAAGATTTCTATACAGCAGCGCATCCCTATGCCTTTCTTACTATCCCAACCTTGTCTGAAGCTGCCGGGATATATCACACCAATCCTCAATTGTTTTATGTCCCTAAACAAAAAGCTTTAGGGAAACTCAATAAGGATTTTGGCGATGAATTGTATATGATCGTGGAACGTCCGGAAGACGATTGGATGGGGCTGGATAGTTTTGGCAAACCTAACCACGATATTCAAAGTACTTCAGGGATGTTCGAAAGGCTTCGGCGTGACGAAAAATATTCCCTGGATGAAACAGCTTATGTGCGGGCCAGGGTCTTTGATATGCTTATAGGAGATTGGGACAGGCACCAGGATCAATGGAGATGGGCAGAATATGAAGATGAAGAAGGCAACAGGACCTTTGAGCCTATTCCACGTGACAGGGACCAGGTTTTTTCAAATTTTGACGGGGCATTTTTCGGAACTTTAAGAGGCCTTACCGGTTTTGCCAATCAATTTGCCGTATATGGTCCGGACATAAAAGACGTGAAGTGGTTTAATACTGCCGCAACAGGTTTGGATCGTGAGTTATTGCAAAATGTTGGCAAAGACACCTGGGTGGAACAGGCAAAATTCGTTCAGGAAAATATTACCGATGAAGTAATAGAAAAAGCATTTTCAAAATTGCCCGAAAATATGCGGGGAAAATCCACAGATTATATTATTGAGAGCCTTAAAGCAAGAAGGAGCAATATTTTGGATATCACGAACAGGTATTATCAACACCTTGCTAAACTTGCAATTGTCACAGGTACCGATAAGGATGATTATATAGAAATAATAAGAACGGACAATAATCAAACGCGGGTTAAAGTTTCAAGATTAAAGGACGGTAAAAAAGCCGATGTAGTAAGTGATAAGATCTATAAAGCAGAAGAAACCAGGGAAATTTGGGTGTATGGCCTGGACGATGATGATGTTTTTGAGATCACAGGGGAAGACAACAACCTTATTTTTGTTAGATTAATTGGCGGCCAGAATAACGATATTTATAAGGTAGCAGCCAATAGCGGTAATAAAGTTAAGATCTACGACTACAAAAGCAAACCCAATACCGTGGAATCTAAAGGAAATGCAAAATTCAGGTTTCGGGACACCTATGAAATAAACACCTTTGATAAGGATAAAAAAACCTTTAATACAAATACGTTGGTTCCCGGATTTGGTTACAATCCGGATGATGGTTTTAAGATAGGGATCCAAAGCGTTTATACTACAAATGGGTTTAAAAGAGATCCTTTCACCACAAAGCACATTTTTACGGCGGGATATTACTTTGCCACACAAGGATTCGATTTGAGTTACCAGGGGGAATTTGCCGATATTGTCGGTAAATTTAATTTGACGGCAGGAGCATATTACACAAGTCCTAACTTTACAACCAACTTCTTTGGTTTTGGTAATGAAACCCCAAATTTTGACGATGAACTGGATTTTGATTATAACAGGATTAAAATCAGTAAAATTGGAGGGAATTTTGGTTTGGTAAGAAAATCTCCTTTCGGAAGTTATTTTGGATATTTGGCATCTTTTGAAGGTATTGAAGTAGATAAAACCGCGGGCAGGTTTATCACCGAAGAATTTAATTCGAATGATCCTGATCTGTTCAACAGAAATTATTTTGCGGGATTGGATGCAACCTACAGATATGAAAGTTACGATAACAATTTAAACCCAACCCGTGGGATGAAGTTTGAAGCGATTTTAGGCGGAAAGTTGAACGTGGACAATACAGATAAATATTACGGTTATTTTAAACCCTATCTGGGATTTTATAACGCGCTCTCCCATAACAGAAGGTTGGTTTTAAAATCCCAGGTGCAGGCCCAACTAAATTTAGGGGACGATTATGAATTTTATCAGGCCGCGTTCCTGGGAGGGGATACCGGTTTGCGTGGTTATAGATTTCAAAGGTTTGCAGGAAAAAGCGCATTTTCTACCGGAGCCGATCTGCGTTACAGTTTTAGTCAGTTTAAAACTTCCTTCCTGCCAGTTCAAATCGGCATTTTTGGGGGCTATGACCTTGGGAGGGTTTGGGCAGAAAACCAGGACAGCAATGCCTGGCACAATAGCTATGGAGGAGGTTTCTGGATAAACTCTGCCGAAGCCATCACCGGGACCTTCAGTTTGTTTGGCAGTGATGATGGTTTGATTTTTTCCTTTGGATTTGGGTTTAAATTTTAATAAAAAAAATTGAAGTTAGATGTACGAGGTTAGAAGGACGAAGTAAAAAAGTGGAAAGTAGAAAGTGGAGAGTGAAAAGAGAGACCAGAGAAAAGACTAAAACAGGAAACAATAATACCTTGCATTGATGGTTATCGAGCTGAGTGACCGCTGGGCCGGCTGCATGAAATCCGGGGAACGAATCCCGAATCCAAGATAACTTTTCCAAAGTTTTGGACTTTGGAAAAGTTTAACGAGGTTTGAAGAACCAGGAACTAAGCGAATAGAAAAGAGACAAAAGGAAAAAAATAGTTTAATCTTGGGCTAAGGAACAATCATTATCAAACGTTCAATAGGCTTTTCGAAAAGTTTATAAAGGCAATAAAAAACTTTGTGATTCTTTGTGCTTTTTGTGTCTTGGTGGCAATAAAACATTGTTTATAATACATGAGTTTTTGCCACTAAGGCTCTAAGACTCAAAGTTGCACTAAAAAATACCATCTTACTTTCCATAAATTTTTAAAACAGAACTTTTTAATACTCAATTTTTAGAAGATAATAAGATTTTGCGTGAAGTTGTTTTATTGGCGAATCTCCATAAATTTAAACCTCACAGGTCTTAAAGACCTGTGATGTTTGTTGTTGGTTTATTTCTAAAATCGATTGTACGGATCGGGAATGGAATATTGACATCATTTTTGTCGAATGCTTTTTTCAGGCTGATAACGGCCTTGTTTTTAGCCATTAAAACATCCCGAATATTGGAAACATCAGCCCAAAACCGAACCACGAAATTTATGGAACTATCCCCAAATTTCTGATACATAAATTCCACTTCTTCATTCCCGCGTGGTGGGAATAATTTGGCAATTGTATCTTTTGTAAGGGTTTCCACCATTTCCAGATCACTGCTATAAGCCACCCCGCAATCTAACATGACCCGTGATCGGGTTGTTCTGGAGAAATTTTTAAATGGCTGTTCAATAATTTTTGAGTTGGGAATTACCACGAAATTATTATCTGCTTCTTTAATAATAATATTCCGCAAACTAACCTCAATAACTTCTCCTGAATAGCCATTTGTATCAATCCAGTCCCCAATTTGCAATTGAGGCAGGAAACTGAGAAAAACCCCGGAAAAAGTATTGTTTAAAGTACCCTGTAAAGCAAGGCCAATAGCCAAACCCACTACTCCGGCACTCGCCAGGACAGTAGTGAGAACTTTATCGAGATTGAGCAATCCCAGGGCTACAAAAAAACCGATAAGAATTATAACTACCTTTATAACCTTGGTTGTGATTTGTCGAATAGAATCCTGGGAGCCTTTAGCCCTTAAAAGCTTATCAATTAATTTTGCGGCGTATTTGGCTATAAATATAAAAATTCCAAATACGAGGATTGCCAAAATAAAATTAGGGAGATTCAGAATAAGTGCATCCAGCCATTCAGCCAGTTTATCCCAAATCCCCCTAAATGAATCATTGATATTATAATTTTCAAACATCTATTTTAAAGATATTATGCAGGTTTAAGGCTTTCGTTGGTTTTCATTTTCCAGGCATCCAACATCCAGCTGGTTTTTTCCAGTTCCCTTATGTAACCTCCCATTAAATCTATAGTTCCATCATCTCCGCCTTTTTCAGCACTCTCACTCACTTTACGCAACTGTTTTAGTAAAATACCGTGATCATTTAACAATGTTTTGATCATTTCAGAATCGGATAGATTTGATGAAGATTCTTTTATGCTTGAAATTTCCATATAATCGCTCAAATTGCTGGTAGGTTGAAAACGCAGTGTCAAAATCCGCTCAGCGATTTCATCCACTTTTGTTTTGGCATCCTCATATAATTCTTCAAATTTCACATGAAGATCGAAGAAATTTTCACCCATCACATTCCAGTGAAAGTTTCTCAATTTCTGATAATATAAGTGATAATCCGCTAGTAATACATTTAATTCTTTAACTGTATTGACAGTCTTTTTCTCATCTAATCCTAAATAATTCATAGTTTTTATTTATTATTTTATTTATTTCTATTCAAAAATATGATAGTTTAAGGGTAATTCCAACCATTTATGATGCTTTAATACAACTTTAACGCAACCCCGCTCAGCTCTTAGGTCTGTTAACCGTTAAATTCAGTTTATCCATCATTGCCTTAGATACCTGTCCGCCGGAAATGCCGTATCCGTCAACCAATATTCCTTTCCGACCATTATTTGTGGAAATAGCATACAAAATAGCGTTGTCATCAGGATCACTCATACCTTCAAACCTCAAGACCTTATCCACATTAAATTCGTGCAGTTGATAGGTTTCATTTTTTGCCTTATTTTGAATTTCTTCGTCCAACAGGTTAAAATCAAGATCATAACCTTCTTCCAGTTTTAATTTGTTGATCGCTTGTGACAGGGTTCCGTAATCTTTCATTTTATTTATGGATTGATTTCAAAAATGAAGTTACTGCCACTGCGGACAATGTGCAAATACAAAAGGGGCTTTAGTATAAGTTTAACTCAGGTTAAGGGCGATTCTTCCCATTATTGCCCTTTCCAAAAAATCCGAAGGGAATCGCAATTATTATAAGCAGGTACCATCCGGTAATTATTCCAATAATTGTAATTACAGCGGCAAGGATATAGAACCAGTAGGATTTTAGGAAATTCATAATAATAGGATGAAAAAGACTTAAAAGTAATACAAAATTTCGAGCCATTTAAGATTGTGAAGATTCTTATCGGCCATATCACCATAGTTTGAGAAGGTAGTTTAACGTATTACGAGTTGAAATTTAATATTATGAAATGAGCATAACGGAAACTCGATGCAAACACCAACGAAGATATGCGAATTACATATGACCAATAAAAAACAATAAATATCTACAGATGAAATTTGAAATTGATACTTTTGTTAAAGCAGATTCATTTTTAGAAGGAAGTTTGAAAAAAAATCAATTCCTTTCCCCTCCCGACCAATCCGGGGCTAAAGGGTGGAATTGATTTTTTGGAAGAAGAATCGAGCTTAGATTTTTTTTCCGCCACACTTTAGGGAGCTACCGTGTACCCACATCTTTTTCTAATCTTATACCTTCTATTATAAATCCCAACCTCTCTAATCCCCTTCTCAAAACGATTACTCCTGGCGGACCTTGTGAGTCATATCCTTTCCAACCTACTAAACGTGCTACTATCCATGTTGCCCACTTTGTAGTTTTTGGGTTATTATTGTTTTGGAGTTTTTGTGTATTCCCTTGCAACTTTCTATCTAACTTATGTAACACTTCTATCTGTTCTGCATCAAAAATTTCTTCAATTGGTTGTCCACCTTCTGGCTGAGAATAGGCTATATTCATCTGTAATATTTTCAGCAGTGCCGCTAATTGCATTACTACCAACTTTCTTAATGCCCATCCGCTTTCTAATTCTGATTCTTCAATCCCAAAACCCTGTTTTTTCAATAATCTAAAAACCTGTTCAATATACCATCGTGCGGTATACCAATTTACAATCTGCAAGGCTTCCTCAAAATTTTCAACACTATGGGTTGTAAGTAGCTTCCAACTTACCGGGTTTGGAACATTACCTACTTCTTTTGCTGATATACATGTTACCGTAATTGATGAGGGATACCCTTTATTTATGAGATTTGCAGGACATTTTATCTCACAGGTTGTGAAACTCAATTCTATTGTCGCCTACCGCTTGTATTGTTTTTTGCGATTATCTGTTGGCACCTCTATCGTATATACACCTGCTACAGGAGTAGAATCAACTTCGGCATATAGGCTATTACCGTTTGCTAGATTTCGGGTAGTCCTTGAACGTATTTTCAAATAATGTTTCTCATCTGGAATAAGCGCTAACTGTTCATCTATATCTCCTTCCCTATCCTCAATAAATGTTACTGAAGCCGCTCTGTTTAATACTTCTTTACTCTTTTGTGCTACTTCTATCCATTTATAGGATTCTTTTTCCTCAATGGGTTTCTTGTAATTCCTTTCATTTCTATATGGCATCTGTTCATCCCGATGAAATAATTTGATCCAAGAAAAACCAAGAGGGTTTAGGGTACTGGAATCCATAACCATTCCCGGATGCAACTTAAAGCAATGGGCTGTATCGGATTTGTCTGATCTGCCAAGTCCACTATTAGGTTGTAGCCTGCCCTTGTGTTTACTCATATTTACTTCGCAGGTGTCGGTAACAACCAATACATGCCTGTCTGTAACTAATTGACCAACCCTGTCAGACACCTCTTTGATCAGCATTTCTTCTTCCACTCTTTCATTGTTCAGGAACCTTAAATTCGCTTTATGCTCTGCCGGTGTGCCAGATAACTTTTGAATAGATGAACTAGGTGTTAGTGACAACTGGTTGGCTAATTTATCAGCCCTGACTTCTAAACGTTTATCAGGAAGTATCCCGAGATAATCAGGAATAAAAAACTTCGAATGTGTTTTTTGTTTCATGCGACAAAAGTAATATATATTTGTGGGTACACGGTAGCTTGCTGTAGAGAGGTGTTATTTCTTTA
>JAENXB010000321.1 GCA_016649785.1 Flavobacteriaceae bacterium | reverse complement strand
GGAGAACAAGCTTTGGCAGTATTATTTGAAGGTCGGTTTAAATCGGCATATAAGAATAGGGTTAAACCTTTTGAGATTGATACACTCATTGATCTCAGCGAACCCACTAAAATGATCGTTGTTGCTGATGGTGATGTCATTAAAAATCAATTGAAACAGGGAGAACCTCTGGAATTGGGATTTGATCGTTATACGGGGAACACTTACGGCAATAAGGAATTTCTAATGAATTCCGTGAACTATTTACTGGACGATTCCGGCCTGATCGATATTCGCTCAAAGGAAATCAGCATCGCATTTTTGGATTTGGAGAAAGTCGCCGAAGAACGTGAAAAATGGCAATTAATCAATCTTATAATTCCGTTAGTGTTATTGGCATTTGGAGCTTTCGCATTTAATTATTTCAGAAAAAAACGCTACCTGAGAAAGTAGAAGGTTTTTGACTCTTTTTTATATTTCTGAAAAGTATTAACAAAAAGCAAAACTTCAATTTCATAATGAATTCACTGCCAATATATTAGAGTAATTTTGACAGATCCTGATGTTGATAAAATATCTGCCTATCTATTTCAATTTTTGAAGTATTAGGATATATTTGTAACGATTAAATCAAACCGATACTCCCATGAAATTTATTGTATCCAGTACCTATTTGCTTAAACAACTTCAAATTTTGGGAGGTGTTATCAACAACAATAACACCCTGCCTATTTTAGATAATTTTTTATTCGAATTAAAAAGGAATGAATTAAAGGTTTCTGCTTCCGATTTGGAGTCTACCATGTCTGCCAAATTAAAAGTGGAATCCGATTCTGAAGGAGCCATTGCCGTTCCTGCCAGACTGTTGTTGGAAACTTTAAAAACCTTTCCCGAGCAACCGCTGACTTTTGTAGTGGAAGAAAACAACACCATTGAATTGAGTTCCAATTACGGGAAATACGCTTTAGCTTATGCCAAAGCCGAGGAATTCCCAAAGGCAGTGGAACTAAAAGAACCAAGCAGCACCATAGTGCAGGGCGATGTCCTGGCAACAGCCATTAGCAAAACTATATTCGCCTCCGGAAATGACGATTTACGCCCGGTGATGAGCGGGGTTTTCTTTCAATTTTCAACCGAGGGATTGACTTTTGTGGCAACCGATGCCCATAAACTTGTAAAATATTCCAGGACTGATGTTTCAGCTTCACAAAATGCTGATTTTATTATGCCCAAAAAACCATTGAATTTATTAAAAGGAATTTTGGCCGGAAGTGAATCTGATGTTCTTATTGAATACAACGAGTCCAACGCTAAATTCACCTTTGAAGATACCCAGTTGATCTGCCGCCTGATCGACGGGAAATATCCGAATTACGAAGCGGTCATCCCAAAAGAAAATCCGAATAAACTGGTAATTGACCGAAACCAATTTTTGAATTCGGTGAGAAGGGTTTCCATTTTCGCCAATAAAACCACGCACCAGGTGCGATTAAAAATTGCCGGAGCTGAACTGAATATTTCTGCGGAAGACATTGATTACAGCAACAAAGCCGAAGAACGTTTGACTTGTTCTTACCACGGTGACGATATGCAAATTGGGTTTAACTCCCGTTTCCTTACAGAAATGCTCAATAATTTAAACGCCAATGAGGTGCAACTTGAAATGAGCCTTCCTAACCGTGCAGGAATCTTAACCCCGGTAGATGGTCTGGACGAAGGAGAAATAATCACGATGCTGGTTATGCCGGTTATGCTTAATAGTTAGATATGAGATGTGAGACATTAGTATTGAGATATGAGAATTGAGATGTCAATGCTAAAAAAACAGGATCTTAGAATTGTGAGATAATTAAAAACGGAAAATGTAAGCATTTATATCTCATTTTTTTTCTAACCTTCATTTTCAATAATCCTAATGAAGCAAAGTGTTTTCCGGGTAACTTATCCCATTGTGAAATATCTTGAATTGTTCAATATTCTTATATATATTTTCAATTTCTGAAATTAAAACCTTTCTCTTTGAAGGTTTTAATTTCAGATAAATATCTTCCTGCTCCGGAGAAATAGGTTTTTCAAAAAGGTTGAAATTAAGCAATCCACCGTAATAGGATATATTCCATTGGAGTTTAGAAAAAGTATTTTGATTATTTTTAAATAGGTTCCCGATAAAAACAGATCTTCTTTTTTCCTGGATCATTTCTACCAGGTAATCAAGAGTTGGAGGCATATCATCAGGTTTATTTAAATCAAATATAGATGTTTCAAAAAATTGATTTTCAACACCTTCAAATAACTTTAAAAAGTTAGGGTGTACGTAT
>JAENXB010000244.1 GCA_016649785.1 Flavobacteriaceae bacterium | reverse complement strand
TAGCGCAGATGGTACTGCTTATTGTGGGAGAGTATGTCGTCGCCTTGTTTTTGAAAGAGCCTTACAGCAATGTAAGGCTCTTTTTTTGTTTGAAAAAGTCCCGGGAGACAAGAACCAAGAGATGAGAGACAATAGAAAAGAGGAAAGAGCTATGACAAAAGGGCAAAGACATATCCGGTACTTCTCTGCTGGAATCTGCGAGTTCTTCGGTAAATAAAATGATTTAAATATATTGATTTTCATTAATTAGTGTCTGTCAATTTAGTGCCGTTAAAAACAATTTTTTTTAATCACTATAAAATTCACCTATAGATTTTTGATTTCCATAGCGGTTTATCTATAGTTTCTTCATTTTAACTTTGCGATGGCTGCTTTTTCACCTAATTTTTACTGTTTTGGTCACTAAAGGACATACCCCTCCCTTTGGGGGTAAGGTTTCCCAATATGTTCCTTGTTTCAGGCTGCCAATGCCATCTCCCGGGGCACCGCCTGTTTTGCCAGGGCCGCCGTCATGGCCCTGATATTGTAGCCAATAACGCTCCACAGTACTTTTGCCTGGAAGTGGGTCCAGCCCTTCCAGTTGCAGCGGAACAGTGAGAACCCCCTTTTGAGGTTTGAGATATTGGCCTCGATACCGCTGCGCCATTTTTTTAAGCGTGTTCCAATGTGGAGGCTGCTGACCTGGTTCTGCAAACTCCCCACCACTTTGTTGAATACGATATTCACGATCCCTTGTTTTTCTGCATAGGCGGCATTGGCCTTTGAGGCGTAACCACCATCTGTAACACTGTCCCTGGGCGTGGTTTGGTAGTTGCTTATTATCGTGTCGATTGTTGGTTGGTAAAGCTCCGTGTCCCGGGGGTTGCCCCGCAATATATCACAGCTCATCACCAGATTGCTTTTGCCCGTAGAAAGGTTGATCTTATGGCCGAACTGGACTTTGCGCCCACCCTTGACGATAATATCGGTATGTTGCTCATAGATGGAAAACAGTTTGTCCCCGTTGGGCACTTCCTCTCCTTTTACCTCCCTTTTTTCCGTAATGTCATACACCTGGAGCATCACGGGCAGCAACCTTTCCATTTCCATGGTAAGGGCCATGGCTTTAATGCTATAAGCGTACTTTTTTTTTACGGCATTCGATATCTGGTTAATGCTTTTGGTGAAGGTGGTGAGTTGTTTTCTGAACAGATCGGCCCTTTTGTCCCCGCTCCTGGTATTGTTGATTTTGAAATAGGTTCGTTTGGCACCTTTGGTATAGTTACGGTAATCCAGCCCCTTGACCTCCTGGTCGAGTTTTTCCAATAACCGGTGGCCTTCCCTGATACAATCCCAAACCAGGGAATTGTTGGTGGGGTAATGGATGTTGGTTTCCACCACCGTGCTGTCCTGCCTGATCCTTTTCAAATCTTCAAGTCCTTCGCCAATGGCTATTTTATTGAGTTTCACCAAGAGTTTTTGAAGGCTTTCGGGTTGTATCCGCGAAATATATTTATGGTACATCTGAAAGCTGTAAGGGCGCAGTTCATCTATTTTTAGGAACTGTGAGCAAATGCGCGAATCACCCTGGTGGTATTCCAGTTCCCGATAGTCCAGATGCTTCAATTCCTTGTAAATGGCCGCACGTGCTATCTGCTCAACGCTTGGGGTATCTTTTCGCCCAAATTTACTTTGCTTTTCACCTTTGGTGATATCCGCCTCAAAAAGGCCAATCAGCTCAGGGTGTTCTTCCAAAATAGTGTCCATAAGGCCAAACTCGGGATTGTTTGCCCAATCGGCCTTCTCAAATTTCAACATCAATGTTTGGTATAGTTTCATTTTCATACCTTAAATTTACAAAAGAGAAATTAACTATTATGCTCACAACCTCACTGTTTATCAACAATTTGATGTTTATAGACAGACACTAATTATTCAGGATGAGAAAATTTTTATGGATTTTATTTTTAATAATATTCTCTACGGTTAATGCACAAAGCAGTCATGACCGCTTTGTAGATGACTTTGGGTGGACACCCTGGAAAGATGTATTCTATATTTTTTTAGATGGATTATTATATATTATTCCCGGGGTTATAATTTTAACCATCACAGCTCTGGTTTTTAAAAAATTGGATGATTCTAAAAAAATTCTTCAAATTATATTTTCATTATTTGCTTTAATAGGAGTTGGACTTACCATATTTGGCTTATTTCACCTTCTTCCCCTATTAGCCAATTTAGAATTTATTTTGTGGACAACAATTTATGTGGGAGTAGCGATTTTAATAGTAGTATTCCTTAGTATAAAGCTTATTCAAATGGCAAAAAAAATCAGAAGGCCCAAAAAAGTATAATTAATGGTAGAACTTTTAGAATTTCAACATTTAGGACGGAATGACATATATTCAATAGTTAAAATTGAATGGTGGTTATTAAAGTATTCTGATATACAAAAAGTAACCCACGATTTGGTTTATAGTCAACATCTTTTTCAAGAAGAAGACGGCACTACAATTAGACTTCCGCCATTCGGAAAGAAATCTGAAAAAGAAAAATTTTTAGATTTATATGAAGCTCTGGATTCCATTTCCCAATTTCATAAAAATGAAAATTACTTTGAACAACAAATGGTTTTATATTGCCAAATAAAAAGGGCTCCATCGGACTTAAAAAAATGGGTTGCAAAAAATGAAAAGTTAGGAGCTGATAACTATGCATGTTTTCTTCTTGATTATTTAGATTACGATGAGGAGGAAAAAGTGGAGCATTTGAGTGTATTTGTTCCATCCTTAAAGGAAATAAACATTTTTGTTGAACTTCAAGATTTTAAGCACACTATTAATTTCCTGGAAATTTTCAATGAGTTATATTGGGTAGAGGAAATTTTAAAAGAATAATTATAGAAAAATAAAAACAATATCAATCAACTTATGGAAAATTTAGACAGTCTAGCGAATATGGTAAAACAGCAAAATTGAATAACTCCCTAAAAAATATTTCTGATATTATAATAGCTACTTTTGTAATTATCTCTTTTATTGCTTTTTTTGTGTGGGCTTTCTATTATGATATGCAGTTCTGGACCCAAAATGAAATATATCTGTTTTATACAGCAATGGCATTTATGGCTTATGTTTTTATGGTAGTCAATGGAACTTTAATTGATATAAACAAGGATTCCAAAAAAAAATCAACAAGTGACATATTTACATTAAATAATAAAATTCCTCTTGACCTTATATCAATTATTGCTATTCTTTTTCTTGGTATTCCCATTTTGGGAATAGTTCTCTTTATATTGATATTTCTTGGAAATAATCTTTATTATCTCCTAATGCTCTACTTATTATCCACCCTAATCGTCTTTTTAAAATCTCAAAAAAATTATGTTTATTATTTTATTGGTATAGGTTTATTTGTCGCGATGATATACTTAGGTTTCCAAGCTCGAAATATTTTAGAAATTCGTTTTTTAGTAATCTATGACAACCGGGAGTATTTTGGTCATTGATGATAGTTGTCATCAATTAAGTTTAAGGATTAAAAATAAAATATATAAATCTAAAAGAAGAATTTATAACTTGGTTTTTTAAAAATGCTAATAGAAATCTTTCCTCTTTAAACCAGGCTACTATTTCTAAGTACATTGATGAATCTAATAAACATTTCGATAGGGATATTTTCGATGTAGATGAATCAAACTATTCTAAAATGCTATAGTATTTTAGGTGGGAATTGTATAAAAAAGACAGTGAGTTCCATATGCTTTGGCAGAAATTATTTCAGAAGTAGGCAATTTCAAGGAAGAAGATTACGAAAAACAGTATTATAAAACAAAAAAAACCCGACATCTCTGTCAGGCTTTATGCTCCTCCTCTTGGGCTCGAACCAAGGACC
>JAENXB010000421.1 GCA_016649785.1 Flavobacteriaceae bacterium | reverse complement strand
GAATAATAGTAAAATGATAAACTATTAGTTATGGATTTATCGTCCCTAAAAATAGTCGTACATTGGATAAGATTCCTCTGTCGTTCCTCCATCGGAATGACAATTTTGTATTTGATTGAGGGGAGGAAAAAGGGACGGCAAAGTCGTCCCTTTTTCCTCCCCCAATACACCGCAACACCTGTCATTCCGAACGAAGAGAGGAATCTTATGTCACTTATACTAATTTTTTGGTTGACGAGATCGGTATAAAGATATTAGATTTATAACCAATATTTTACGCAAATTTGTCATTGGTAGCGCAGTCAAAGGTGTTTGCTCAATACTACTTCGAAGATTTCGTTAAACTAAACGACTTTGCTTTTACATTTCTTATTCTATACTGAACTACACTTTCCTTCGGTTGCCATAATTCAATGTTACCAACGAAAGGGTAATTACAAGCATTCCTGCAATTGAAATCCAATCAGGTTTTTCATCTGTAATTAAAATCCAGCTTAAACCGGCGCCCAAAGCAGGGATAAGGAATTTCCACATATTTAAGGATGAAACCTTTACCCCCGGTCGCTGCAACAAAGTGTACCAAATGGCAAAAGCGGCTGCCGACAAGAAACTCAGCCATGCCAGGGTAAAATAATAAACCGGTGGAAACGGCCCCCAATTGATTCCCTCAACCGGAATTGCAATCAGAAAAAGCATCAGACCACCAATAAATAGAGAAGTTGAGCTTAAAACCAATGGAGATCTGCCGGTTTGATATTTCGAGACCATCACATTTGAAAATCCTGAAAAAATATTGTTTATAAAAAGTAACCCTATTCCCAATAATTCAAGTTCATTTTTGATTTCCACCTTGGCACGACCTAAAGTGATAATGGCAATTCCAATAATCCCGATAAAAATGCTTCCGGTTTTTATTGGAGTCATTTTGTCGTTATGAAATGAAAAGTGGGCCACAACTGCTATAAATAAAGGTGATGAACCAATAATCATTGCTCCCAGCGCTCCCGGGACAAATTTCATTCCCATATAAAAAAATGCATATTGAGCCGAAAACTGCACTACTG
>JAENXB010000211.1 GCA_016649785.1 Flavobacteriaceae bacterium | reverse complement strand
GGACAGGATTTTATTCCTCAAAATGTTCCTCTTCAGGAAAATGAAGAAGAAATGAGTCATTAAAGAATAATTATCATTTTAATAAAAAAGCCTTTTCTTCCGATACATTCGGAATGAAGAGGCTTTTTTATTTTATCTTTGTTTCTAGAAATACACCTAATATGAACGAGCACCTGGATCCAACCGGCGATAATTTTTCTTCAGAAGAATTGGATGTGGATAAAGCTTTACGTCCTCTCTCCTTTGACGATTTTGCCGGACAGGATCAAATTCTGGAAAATTTAAAGGTGTTTGTAAAAGCCGCAAACCTGCGTGGCGAAGCTCTTGACCACACCCTCTTTCACGGCCCTCCCGGACTTGGAAAAACTACGCTTGCCTATATTCTGGCAAATGAGTTGAATGTGGGCATAAAGGTTACCTCCGGTCCCGTTGTGGACAAACCGGGTGATTTGGCAGGATTACTCACCAATCTGGAAGAGCGCGATGTTCTTTTTATCGATGAAATTCATAGGTTGAGTCCAATAGTTGAAGAGTATTTGTATTCGGCGATGGAGGATTACAAGATCGATATCATGATTGAATCCGGTCCCAACGCGCGTACAGTTCAAATAAATCTGAATCCGTTTACCCTTATTGGCGCAACAACCCGCTCTGGCTTGCTAACCGCGCCTATGAGGGCGAGATTTGGTATTTCCAGCAGGCTTCAATATTATTCTACAGAATTGCTTTCAACCATAGTTCAGCGAAGTTCCGAAATTTTGAGAGTCCCAATATCTTTAGATGCCGCCATAGAAATTGCAGGCAGGAGCAGGGGCACACCGCGTATTGCCAATGCGCTGTTAAGACGTGTCCGCGATTTTGCCCAAATCAAAGGGAACGGTAAAATTGATATGGAAATCGCTAAATTTAGTCTTCTGGCACTTAATGTGGATGCTCATGGTCTTGATGAAATGGACAATAAGATACTCACTACCATTATTGATAAATTTAAGGGTGGACCGGTTGGGATTTCTACACTTGCTACCGCGGTGAGCGAAAGCGCCGAAACCATAGAGGAAGTTTATGAACCTTTTTTAATCCAACAGGGATTTATATACAGAACTCCCCGGGGCCGGGAAGTGACCGATGCTGCCTATACATTTGGGCAGGATCAGGGGAAATCTTCAGGGAGGCTTGTTTTAGAGTATCCTATGCCATATATACGTTATATACTTCTGATGTAAAAAGACAAAATTTTATGGCAAAAAGTAATTTTCCCACAGTTTCCATGTTTCGGTTTTATGCCAATTCAGGGGGGATCCTAAAAAATCCATTGCCCTTTCACCATGAGAATTTTGAGAAACTTGGTGATAGCTTTCGGCTTAAGATAGGATTTGGAAAATCGGTTATATTTTCGCGCGATGCCGGATTTGCCCAATATGCACTTCAGAAAAATCAAAAGAATTATAAAAAGTCCACCATTCAAACAGTAGACGTTGCGAAGTATGTTGGGAAAGGTTTGTTAACTTCAGAAGGTGAACATTGGCGCAAACAGCGTAAACTTATACAGCCGGCTTTTCACAAGAAACAACTTGTGCAATTGCTCAACACCATTCAGGCTGCTATTTTAACCGAATTGAACAAGATTGAAACCGGAAGTGCAATGGATATTTTTCCCGTTTTTAACGATCTCGCTTTCCAAACTGTTGTGAAATCCCTGTTTAGCAGTGCTGTAGGAGAAAAAGAGATCTCCCGACTTCAATATATTACCGAAGCTACACAACAAATGCTGGTAAAGGAATTGCGACAACCTTATTTAGGATGGTGGTTTCATCTTAGCGGAAGTATAAAATATCATGTAGGATTGACCCGGGAGTCCAGGGAAATTTTGAAGACCCTTGTCACAAAACGTAAAAGCAGTGGAAAACGAGAAGGCGATCTTCTGGATATGCTTTTGGATGCAAGGTATGAGGATGGGAACGCGATGGAAGAAGAGCAACTTATAGATGAGATCCTGATCCTTTTTACCGCAGGACATGAAACAACCTCCAACGCCCTCACTTTTACCGCGGAACTTCTGGCAAGAGATCCCGATTCCCAGGATAAAATTGCTGATGAAGTTGAAAAAGCTACTCAGAATACCAACGGATTATTCGAATTTATACAGGCTTGTCCGTTCACCAAGAATGTGATTGAAGAATCCATGCGGCTTTATCCACCGGCGTATTTTATAGACAGAGTGAATATAGAAGATGATGAATTTAACGGGATGTTTATTCCAAAGAATTCCAATTTGTTGTTTTCCATGTACGAGATTCACCGGCACCCGGATTTATGGGAAGAGCCAGAGCGTTTTATGCCGGAGCGTTTCGCCGATGGAAATTTACAAAAACATTCCTCACACTATTTTCCTTTTGGGGCAGGACCCCGGATGTGCATCGGGAATAATTTTGCGATGTACGAGATGATTCTGGCAATTACGGCATTGATCAAAAAATACAGGATTTCGGCTGAATCAGAAAAAATCGCCATTCATCCATTGATCACCTTAAAACCTAAGAATGCCATTCTGAAATTTGAAATTAGATAAATTTTGTTGAATAATCCATCAAAATATACGCAACTCATAAAAACCGAAGCCAAACGCCTGGGTTTTATGTCCTGTGGGTTCTCCAGGGCCGGATTTCTTGAAAAAGAAGCTCCCAGGCTGGAGAATTGGCTGAATAATAATAGGCACGGGGAAATGCGGTATATGGAGAATCATTTCGATAAACGCCTGGATCCCCACAAAGCTGGTTGAAGGTTCAAAAAGCGTAATTTCTCTTCTGCTGAATTATTTTCCCAATGAATTACAGAAAAAAGACTCGTATAAAATAAGTAAATACGCGTATGGCACCGATTATCATTTTGTGATCAAAGACAAGTTGAAGCATCTGCTTCAATTTATGCAGGATGAGATTGGGGAAATTGACGGGCGTGCATTTGTCGATTCTGCGCCGGTGTTGGACAAAGCCTGGGCGGCAAAAAGCGGCCTTGGCTGGATTGGCAAGAATTCGAATTTGCTGACCAGGCAGGTAGGTTCCTTTTATTTTATTGCTGAATTGATCGTGGATCTTGAACTTGAATATGATTCCCCGGTAACCGATCACTGCGGAAGTTGTACCGCCTGTATTGATGCCTGTCCCACTCAGGCAATTGCAGAGCCCTATAAAGTTGATGGCAGCAAATGTATTTCCTATTTTACCATTGAATTGAAGGACGCATTGCCAACATCTGTAAAGGGTCAATTTGAGGATTGGATGTTTGGATGTGATATCTGTCAGGATGTTTGCCCCTGGAACAAATTTTCCAAACCGCATAACGAGCCTTTGTTCAATCCGCATCCGGAATTATTGGAAATGGATAAAAAAGAATGGGAAGAACTTACAAAGGAAACCTTTGATGAGATTTTTAAAAGATCGGCTGTAAAACGGACAAAATTTGAAGGATTAAAGCGAAATATCAGGTTTTTAAAAGATTATTCCCGATGACGTAAAAATATAAAATTATAATTTTTTAGTTGTAATGTAATAAACCAAGAATTTCTGTCACTAAACAGGTAAAGACAATTTTGAGTAAAGATTTCTACACACAATTTATTCTGCCTTATGCCGGGATTATCATTAAAATCTGCAGGGCATATACCGATACCGAGGAAGATTTTCAGGATTATTATCAGGAAGTATGTCTGCAAATCTGGAATAGCCGCGAAAATTTTAAAGAGGAATCCAAATGGTCTACTTGGATTTACAGGATTTCCCTAAATGTTTGTATGAGCCTCCTGAAAAAGAGAAAAAAGAAACAAGTGCGTTCTATAGATCACATAGAGGTACAAAACATACCTACCAGTGAAAATTCTTTTCAGGATGAATCTTTACAACTTCTGTATAAGGCCATACGCCAACTTTCGGAACTGGATCGGGCTATTATTTTACTTTATCTGGAAGAGAATCCCTATAAAGAAATTGCAAGTATTATTGGAACCTCACCAAATAACATTGGTGTGAGAATCACTCGTATTAAAAAACAACTTAAAAAATTACTTGATGGAAAGATCTATTGAAAATATCTGGAAAAAGGGGTTTGAGGCAGAGAAAAAACTTTCAGCTCCGGCAATCTCCAATTTGTACAAAAGAAAGTCTGGCCTGGTCATCCAGCAAATTAACAGCACCACAAAGAAGGATAATTTAAGCCTTATTCCTGTGGGTATTATCATTTTTGGAATCTTTGTTTTTATGGGTAAAGTCATTCTGGGCATTTATGTGGCGATACTTATTTTTGGCTTGTTTTTTTTAAACAGAAAGATGCTAAAAGAACTTGAAACATTAAATATTAGGGATAATACCTATAATTATCTTCTGAACTACAGAAAAAGAATAAAAAATATCACGAGGTATACTACCTGGCTCATGGGATTAGGATTTCCATTAGTGACCATTCCGGCTTACTGGATGTTTTTTCAGGACACCAAAGTGATGTCCAGTTTTAAACAACTCGATTTAGTTGTGGAGATTCTGCTTATTTCAGGATTGGCGGTGGTTCTTTCTGTGCTTGGTATACTGTTCTATCGTCTCAGCACAAAAATTGTTTACGGAGAATTACTGGCAAGGTTAGAAAACATCCTTGAAGATATGGAGGACTTAATGAAGTCTTAGAAGTTATTGTTCATTATTAAGTG
>JAENXB010000075.1 GCA_016649785.1 Flavobacteriaceae bacterium | reverse complement strand
TTGTTTGAAAAATGAATTTTTAGAGATGTCAAGTCAAAAATATATTGAGATTTAGCTGACGAAAAAATTGTTTCTACAAAACCAATGGGGATTGCTTTGTAGAAAAATCAAAAAAATGAATTTTTAGAACCCACCTTTAGTTATTAAAGTAACGTCAACTTAATAGTCTTTCATCTATTTTCTATATTCTTTCGTCTGGTTAATAGGATCCTCTTATTTTTGAAAACCCCAAAAAGGGGGTTTTCAAAAATTTATTCAAAAGAAGAAATGCTCCCCCTTCGGGGGTTGGGGGGGGTTACACATCGTCATAATCCACCTTTAAAGTAGGTGTTGTAGGTTGTGCCTGACAGGTTAAAATTAAACCTTCTGCAATTTCGCTATCGGTTAAAATTTGATTTTTACGCATTTCAGCCTTGCCTTCTTTTATTCTGGCAATGCAACTGCTGCATATTCCGCCCTGGCAGGAATAAGGCACGTCCAGATCGTGGTCTAACGCTACTTCCAGTACGGTTTTATTTTTGTCCATTGAAAAAGTCATCTCTTCATCATCTACCACGATGGTCAGTTTTGTTTCTCCTTCAACATTTATGTCAATTGCCCCGTTATCTTTTACAGTAAACAATTCAAATAAAATATTTTCTTCCCGGATCCCTTTTTCTTTGAGTATGCCGGTCACATTCTGAATCATTTCTTCCGGGCCGCATAAATAAAAGGATTTAAATTCGGTGTCGTTGAATTTATTTTCAAGCACATAATTTACGGTGCTCTTTTCAATCCTTCCAAATTGAGAATTATCTTCGCGGGTACGGCTATAAATAAATTCGATAAAAAGCCTGTCAGGATTTTTTATCTCAAGTTCCAATAACTCTTTATAAAAGATGGTATCAACAAGTGATCTGTTTCCGTAAACAAGTACAAATTTGCTTCCCGGTTCCTGGAATAATACGGATTTTATGATGGACATTACCGGGGTGATCCCGCTTCCTACCGCAAATGCGGCATAGTTTTGTGAAATTGTCCCGGGTTCAAAAATAAATTTGCCTTCCGGAGGGTGTACTTCCAATACATCACCTGCTTTTAATTTGTTGTTTGCCAAGGCCGAAAAGCTTCCATTGGGAACTTCTTTAACCGTTACCTTAAATTCGCCGCTATTGGGTGCGGAACATAGGGAATATGCCCGCCTGATTTCTTTTCCCTCAAATGGAATTCTTAAAGTAGTATATTGCCCAGCCTTATAAGAGAATTTATCCAGCAATTCCAGGGGAATCTCAAAAGATAAACTCACCGCTTGTGGGGTTTCACGTATAATTTCTTTTATCTTTAAAGCATAAAATGCATTCATGTCATGATATTTGATTGCAAAAATACAAAGACTGTAGTTTTTAAAATGAAACAATTCGGTAAATTTCAACACTTGTCTAAAATTCCCAAAAATGTTTAAGCGTTTAATCTCGCTGGAATGGAAAGCTTTCATCAGATCGGCCAGTGCAGGAAAGAGCATTGGCTTAAAAATTTTAATGGTATTTCTAGGTCTTTATTTTACATTGACCTTTTTATTGATCGGGATAGGACTTTACCCACTTATACAGGAATATTTTCCGGGAGAAGAACCCCTTTATATTGTCAACCGATTTTTGCTTTTATGGCTGTTCGCTGAACTTTCCTATAGATTTTTTCTCCAAACCTTGCCTGTTCTGGATATAAAACCTCTTTTAATTCTCCCTATCTTGAAAAGGAAAGTGGTTAATTTTGTGCTTTTAAAATCCCTGTATTCATTTTTCAACTTTCTTCCCCTGCTCATAATAGTTCCTTTTGGGATTTTTAATATTTATAAAAGCGAATTTCCCGTAAGCTCCATTTTGGCCTGGATGATAGCAATGATTGGTTTAACCCTGTCTGTAAACTTTGCCAATTTCATCATTAAAAAAAGGTTTACCGATAATTTAAAGGCTTTGATCCCAGTTGTGTCAACAATTGCAATTTTGGCTTTGCTGGAATATGTTAAAATATTTGAAATCAGCTTTTGGTTTGGGAAAGGCTTAAACGAAATTCTTACTTACCCATTTTTAGCCATAATCCCGGTATTATTGTTTTTGTTCCTATATAAATGGAACAGGAAAGATCTGGAAAGCAAATTTTATTTGGACGCCACTTTAAATAAAAACGAAAAAAGAGCCGACACAAAAGAATTTTTATGGACCAGGCGTTTTGGCGAACTTGCCCCGTATTTACAATTGGATTTAAAGTTGATTTGGCGAAATAAAAGACCCAAAACTGCCATTTATATGTCATTGCTTTTACTGGGTTACGGGTTGATATTTTATACACGGGATACGTATCAGGATATGCCGGGCTTTTTTGTGTTTGTGGGAATTTTTATGACTGGAATTTTTATGATGAATTTCGGGCAGTTTGTTCCGGCCTGGGATGCCAGCTATTACCCATTAATTATGTCGCAAAATATCCCAATGGATAAATATTTAAATGCAAAGGCAGGTCTGATTACCTTTAGTGTGGTGGTTTTGGCCATTTTAACGACTCCTTATGTATATTTTGGATGGAGGATTTTTGCTTTGAACCTCATTTGCGCGGTATACAATGATAAATATCCCCTTACTTTTATATGTGGGATCTTTTAATAAAAAACGCATAGATCTGGATAAAAGTCCGTTTATGAACTATCAGGGAACAGGGGCAGCCCAATGGTTGGTGGGAATTCCACTTATGGCAATCCCGGTTTTCTTGTTTTGGATTTTTTATAGGCTTAGTTCCTTTGAAGGCGGAATGCTTTTTTTGTTTGCTTTGGGCTTAATAGGATTACTTTTGCGAAACCGGGCAATAGATTTTATAGCACAGGTTTACAAACGAAAAAAATATGCAATGATCGAAGGATTTAGGCAAAAAGACAACTAATGATTTTGGTAAACCTTCAATGGGAATAAACCAAAATAAGGACATTGTTTAAAAATTTATAAGGATAAAAATTAAGAAATGATCACTGCAACAAACCTCACCAAAGTATATAGCGGCACAACGGTATTAAACATAGATCATCTCGATATTCCTACAGGTCAGATATTTGGGCTTGTGGGCAACAATGGTGCAGGAAAAACAACTTTTTTCAGCCTTCTGCTGGATTTGATCCAGCCAACGACCGGCTGCATTTTTAACAATGAAATTACCGTAGGCCAAAGCGAAGCCTGGAAACCATTTACCTCCTCGTTTATAGACGAAAGCTTTTTAATTGGTTATCTGAGGCCGGAGGAATATTTTTATTTTATTGGGGACTTAAGAAATCAAAATAAGGCTGATGTCAATGCGTTTTTAGCAAATTTCGGGGATTTTTTTCACGATGAAATTTTGGGGAAACGAAAATATTTACGCGACCTCTCAAAAGGAAACCAAAAAAAAGTTGGAATTGTAGCGGCCCTTATAGGAAATCCAAAAGTGGTTATACTGGATGAACCCTTTGCCAACCTGGATCCCACCACACAAATCAGGTTTAAAAAGATCATCAAAGAATTAACGGCAAATGGGGACACCACCTTTTTGATTTCCAGTCATGACTTAATTCACATCACCGGGGTTTGTGAGCGAATAGTCGTAATGGATAAAGGGGTTTTGGTAAAGGATATTATTACCTCGGAAGCAACCTTACAGGAACTGGAAACCTATTTTTCCGGAGAACATTTTTTAGGGGAATAGGGGTTTCCATATTAGAGGAGGATCATATACTCCACAATTGTAAAAAGAAACGTATTTTAGCATACTAAAACCTAACCGAAACAGTTATTTATCGTATCAAAAACGTATTGATTTTGAATAAAGTTTCCTTCGGCATTATATGTCTTGTTTTGATGATTCTTGTTTCCGGATGTTCCAGGAAAAAGGACAAATTCATCAACAGGAATTGGCATGCCGTTACCACAGAATTTAACACCCTTTACAACGGAGATCTTGCCCTGACAATGGGCAAAGAGCAAATAGCGGAAACTTACAACGAAAATTTTTGGGAGATCCTGCCAGTGGAGAGAATGCAGGTTTCAGAAGAAATTATGCTTCCGGGAACGGCCAGGAATGCATTTTTCAAAATTGCTGAAGAAAAGGCCACCAAAGCCATTCAGCGTCATTCAATGTTGATTGATGGGAGAGAGAAAAATCCGCAAATAGACGAAGCTTATTTACTCCTTGGAAAGGCCAGGTATTTTGACCAGCGTTTTATTCCGGCCCTGGAAGCTTTTAATTATATCCTTCATAAATATCCAGCCAGTAATACCATTAACCACGCGCAGATTTGGAGGGAAAAAACAAACATCAGGTTAGAGAATAATAAACTGGCCATTAAAAACCTGAAAAGGATCCTTGAAGCGGAAACCCTGAACGATCAGGATCGTGCCGATGCAAATGCCATACTGGCCCAGGCTTATATAAATACAGCTGTGCCGGATAGTGCCGTGGCACCAATAAAAACCGCCGCGCGCTATACCGAAAAGGCCGATGAAAAAGGCCGCTATCATTATATTGAAGGGCAGTTGTACAATCAATTGCAAATGCGGGACAGTGCTAACCTGGCCTTTGACAAGATCATAGAATTGAATCGAAAAACCCCACGGGAATATTTAATTAATGCTCATTTAGGAAAGGCAGGAAATTTTAATTTTTCTGAACAGAATTCTTCAGAATTATTGCAACTGCTTCAGGATTTGGAGGAAAATCGCGAAAACAAGCCTTTTCTGGATAAAATTTATTTTCAGATCGCCGAGTATTATAACCATCTTGATTCTACTGATCTGGCTACGGTATATTACAACAAATCGCTTAAATCCCCATCCAAAGACAACTTTCTACAGTCGGTTAATTATGAAACCTTGGGGAACATGAATTTCAACAAGGCTCAATACAGGCTGGCAAGTGCATATTACGACAGTACCCTCACAAAAATTCCTGTCAATACCAGGGATCACTTCTTTATAAGCCGAAAAAAGGAAAATCTTAAAGATGTAATCTTATATGAAGAAATAGCTGAAAGAAATGACAGTATCCTGAGATTGGTTGAAATGGACACGGAAGAACGCTTAAGTTATTTTGCAAATTTCACCGAAGGTTTAAAAGAGGAGGCCATAACCCAGGCCAAACAGGGAAAAGTTGCAGAGGCAGAACAAAAAGAGTTTTTACCCCGCGGTCCCGGACTTCCACCCGCCATTGGAGACCCTGCTTCCGGGAACGTATTCTATTTTTACAATCCGGTAAGGATTGCCACCGGGATGCAGGATTTTCTGAGAACCTGGGGTCCACGGGAACTTAAGGATAATTGGCGATTGAATTCCGGAGGTATTGCAGCTACAGGTCCAAATGGCTTGGATGAGATTTCAGGCCTTATTATAGACAATAATCCAAAATTTGATCCTCAAACCTATTTGGATCAAATTCCCGGAGAGCCTGCAGTAATTGACAGTTTGGCCAATCAGCGCAATGATGCTTATTACAGGTTAGGTTTAATTTATAAAGAGAAATTCGGAGAAAATAAATTGGCTTCAGAAAAACTGAGATCATTATTGGAATTTACTTCTGAAGAGAGGTTTGTAGCCCCGGCCAATTATTATTTATATCAAATTAGCCAGGCTGAAGGAGCCTATTCCGAAGCAGAAAAATACAAACAAACTGTCCTGACCAATTATCCGGAATCCAGATTTGCCGCCGCAATTAGAAACCCGGGATTGGCGATAAAACTGGAAGATCAGGCACAAAATAAATATGAAGAGTTGTATAAATTATATGAACAAAAAGAATACCAGCAGGTAATTGACTTAAGCACGGCTTACGGGGAGAAATTTAAAGGGGATGATCTATTGCCGAGGATCGAGTTGTTAAAGGCTTTGGCGATTGGACGATTATACGGGATACTTGCCTATAAGGATGCCCTTAATTATGTAGCCTTGAATTATCCTCAATCTGATGCCGGAAAAAAAGCACAGGAATTATTTAATACTTCACTTCCGAAACTGGAAAACGCAGAGTTTGAACCTGAATTAAATCAGTCAAACATCAAATTGCTTTACAGTTTTAAGAATGAAGAAAGGGAACAGGCAGGGTTATTGAAGGATAAGTTGGACCAGGCCATTTTAGATCTGGGTTATAAAGATCTTTCAACTTCCATAGATGTTTACGACAGCGCAAATTTATTTGTTTTAATTCATGGGTTGGAAGATTTAAACAGGGCAGAGGGCTTTGTGGAACTATTGAAGATCAATACAAAATATAAGGTGAAGGAAGAACCCATTATTATTTCCTCAGGAAATTATCGGGTGGTTCAGCTTCATAAAAATTTAGACAATTATATAGAATTTAAAAATAATTATCAACATAACCCCTAATTTATGTTTTCAAATAAAGATAAATCAAAACCTACATCAGAAGTCAGCAAAGAGCAAAACCGGATTTCTGCCGGCACCATTATTACCGGCGATATTCAGGCCAAAGGTGGATTTAGGATAGAAGGAACCCTGAAAGGAACATTAAAAACTGCAGGTAAAGTTGTGATAAGTAAAGGTGGCTTTATAAATGGCAGTTTAAATTGTCAGAATGCCGATTTTGAAGGAAAATTTTCAGGAAAATTATCCGTTGTGGAAACCTTGACCCTAAGAGCTACAGCCGTTATTGAAGGGGAAGTAATTGCTGGTAAACTGGCGATAGAACCCGGAGCCGCTTTTAATGCTTCCTGTGAGATGAAAGGGGCTATTAAATCCTTAAAAAAGGAAGGTGAAAATGGAAAACGAGAAGAAAAGTCGGCTTAGAAGCTGGGCGGTATTATCGGGAATTGGTTTCCAGATGGGGGCAACTATTTTTGTTTGCGCCTGGATAGGTAAAAAATTGGACGAGCGTTTTCCCTCAAATAAAAACTGGTTTACCATAGGACTGGTGTTGTTTGGCGTATTTGCTTCGCTTTATATTGTACTTAAGCAATTAAAGAACATCAATAAATAATTTCAAATTTTAATGGTTTATAAAGCAGCCAGGCTCTCTTTCGTTTTCATATTGATCCTTCTCACTACTTACCTGATACACACAAAAGGCTTTTCATCCTATTATACAGAATCAAGGGAATTAATAAACTTCAGTTATAAATTCAATTTTCTTTTTACTTATATACTTCTTATGAATTTTGTTTTTTTTAAGAAAAAACTCATTCACCAATTTGGATATATCTTTCTGGCAGCGGGAGTTTTAAAATTAGGACTGTTCTTTTTGGGCATAAAAATCCTGGATTTGGAAATAAATAAATCTGTGTTTTTGCACTTTTTTGTCCCTTACTTTGTTTGTGTTGGGGTTGAGATTTTTTATTTGGTGCGGGTTCTTAACCGCGCCAACTTCAAGAATAACAATTAATTACAAGGATTTTTGACCATGTCAACTTATTAATGTTTTTATGGAATATATTTTTATTTAATTGTTTACATTTGCACCGAATTTTATAGATTGAAACTATATCCGAGAATGCGAAAGGAAAACATTTTTAAAATTTTATTGGCCGGCCTTTTTGTCCTGGTTTCATTAAATCTGAACGCTAAGGAAGCAGAGGAAGAAACTACAGGAAAAATTGATACTAAAACCGGGGTGAAGGAATTTTTAGGGCATCACCTTAAAGATTCTCACTATTTTACTTTCTTTTCTGATGGAGAAAAAGGTGAACATTACGGGTTTCCGCTTCCCGTGATCATTTGGGATGGAGGCTTAAAAGTATTTTTAGCTTCAAAATTTCATCACGGCGAGGAACTTGTCGAACTTGATGGGAATTACTACAAACTTTACCACAGCAAAATATACAAAACAGGAGCTGAAGGCATCATTGAATATGGAGAAAATGGTTTCCCAACAAATGAAAAACCTTTGGATTTTTCTATCACCAAGAACGTGATAGCAATGATCACCGTTGCTATATTGATGTTCCTTATGTTTTGGGCGTTGGCCAAAAATTATCAAAAAAGGAGTATCCCGAAAGGTTTTAGCCGGGTTTTGGAACCATTGGTAATTTATGTGCGTGACGATATTGCAAAACCCAATATTGGACCTCGATATAAAAAATACATGAGCTTTTTGCTTACGGTGTTTTTCTTTATCCTTATTTTAAACCTGCTTGGGTTAACACCTTTTGGAATTAACGTTACAGGAAATATAGCCATCACTCTTGGACTGGCATTGGTCACATTTATAATCGTACAATTTAGCGGGAATAAACATTATTGGAAACATATTTTCTGGATGCCGGGAGTACCGGTACCAATGAAGATAATTTTGATGCCAATTGAGGTGCTGGGAATGTTGACAAAACCCTTTGCCTTAATGATCCGTTTATTTGCGAATATGATGGCGGGACACGTGGTTGTCATGAGCTTGTTGGGATTGATCTTTATATTTCAAAACTGGATCGCCAGCCCCGCATTCTTTGGTTTTACATTATTTATATCGTTAATTGAATTATTGGTTGCTTTTCTGCAAGCCTATATTTTTACTTTGCTAAGCGCATTGTATATAGGAATGGCGGTTGAAGAACACGAAGATCATCCAAAAGATCACGGTGAGGATATACCGGTAATTTAGTTGTTATAGGAAGAGTTTTTTAAGTTTAATTTTAAATAGATAGTTATGGAAATCCCAGTAATGGTAGGAGCAGGTTTAATTGTGATTGGAGCAGGTATTGGTCTTGGAATGATCGGTGGTTCAGCAATGGATGCGATAGCGCGTCAACCTGAAGCAACCGGAAAGATTCAAACAGCGATGATTATTATTGCCGCTTTGTTGGAAGGAATTGCTTTTGCTGCATTATTCGCAGTGTAATTAAACAAACTAAAACCTTGTAACGGTTGGTTACAAGGTTTTTTTTAAATTCAAATTTGTACCCATTGTACCTAAGGTTAATAACATCAGTTTATGGATAAGTTAATAAATGATTTTTCTTTTGGGTTATTTTTCTGGCAGCTGGCAATCCTTATTGTCTTGATTTTTTTACTGAAAAAATTCGCCTGGAAACCCATTTTAGACTCTTTGAACACTCGTGAAGAAGGTATTAAAGATGCGTTGGATTCTGCCGAAAAAGCAAGAAAGGAAATGCAAAATCTCAATGCCGATAATGAAAAGTTATTGCAAGAGGCGCGTTTACAAAGGGATTCCATGCTAAAGGAAGCCAGGGAGTTGAAAGAGAGGATTGTTACAGAAGCCTCTTCAGAAGCCCAGGAGAAAGCCGATAAAATTGTTGCCCAGGCTCAAATCACCATACAAAACGAAAAGAACGCAGCTTTAGCCGATCTTAAGAACCAGGTTGCCGAATTGTCCATTGAGATCGCTGAAAAGGTGATTCGCAAGGAATTATCCAGCTCAGAACAACAATACAGGTTGGTTGAAGAGATGTTGGAAGATGTTACCTTAAAATAACACTATGAAAGGAACTAGGGCGGCACAACGCTATGCGAAAGCAATATTAGACTTGGCAAAGGATCAAAACATCTCAGATTTGGTGAACAACGATATGGAAACCATTTCTAAAACCATCATTGGAAGTGATGAACTTCAGGATGTTCTTTCCAGCCCGGTGGTAAAGCCGGAGCTTAAGAAAAATATCTTGCTTGAAATATTCAAAGATATGCATGCTGTTACTTTAGGAGCTTTTGATGTGCTTTTGGAAAATAACAGGATCGCTCTTTTAAAATGGGTAGCTCAAAAATATACATTTTTATATAATGAGATGAACCATATTCAGGTTGCTACAGTAACCACGGCAGTTCCGCTCAACGCCCAACTGGAAACCAAGATCCTCAATAAAATCAAGGACCTTACCGGGAATGGCGCAAACATTATAAATAATATAGATCCTAAAATAATTGGAGGTTTTATCTTGAGGATAGGTGACATTCAATATAATGCAAGTGTTGCTGCAAATCTCAGTAATTTGGGGAGAAAATTTAAAAACAACACATTCATTTCAAAAATTTAATTAAAACAGGCGCGCCAGGTGCGTGCCAATTTTATTCTAAATAATTATGGCCGAAGTAAATCCCGCTGAAGTTTCAGCAATTTTAAAAAAACAACTTTCAGGTTTTGAAGCGAAAGCTTCATTAGATGAAGTGGGTACAGTGCTTACCGTTGGAGATGGTATTGCGCGTATTTATGGATTAGGAAACGCCCAATACGGGGAATTAGTTGAATTTGAAAGTGGTTTAGAAGGAATCGTTCTAAACCTTGAAGAAGACAATGTTGGGGTAGTTCTTTTAGGACCAACCAAAGAGATCAAGGAAGGATCTGTTGTTAAAAGAACGCAGCGTATTGCTTCCATAAAAGTGGGTGAAGGAATTTCCGGAAGGGTAATAAATACCTTAGGAACTCCTATTGATGGGAAAGGGCCAATTCAAGGGGAAACTTTTGAGATGCCACTTGACCGGAAAGCACCCGGGGTAATTTACCGCCAACCCGTAACCGAACCTTTACAAACAGGGATTAAAGCTATAGATGCTATGGTGCCGGTGGGAAGGGGACAAAGGGAATTGGTAATTGGTGACCGTCAAACCGGTAAAACCGCTGTTTGTATCGATACCATCCTGAATCAAAAAGAATTTTACGATGCCGGTGAACCGGTATATTGTATATATGTTGCTATTGGTCAAAAAGCTTCTACGGTTGCGGGAATCGCAAAAGTATTGGAAGATAAAGGAGCTTTAGCTTACACTACCATTGTTGCGGCAAATGCTTCAGATCCTGCTCCAATGCAGGTTTATGCTCCATTTGCAGGTGCATCCATCGGGGAATATTTCAGGGATACCGGTCGTCCTGCACTTATTGTATATGACGATTTGTCGAAACAAGCGGTGGCATATCGTGAAGTTTCCTTGTTATTGCGTCGTCCACCGGGACGGGAAGCATATCCTGGGGATGTATTTTACCTTCACTCCAGATTGTTGGAACGTGCAGCCAAGATTATCAATAACGACAAGATCGCCAGTGAAATGAACGATTTGCCGGATTCTATAAGACATTTAGTAAAAGGTGGCGGTTCGTTAACCGCATTGCCAATTGTTGAAACCCAGGCGGGAGATGTTGCCGCTTATATCCCTACTAACGTAATTTCAATTACAGACGGTCAGATTTTCTTAACTTCCGATTTATTTAACTCAGGGGTACGTCCTGCAATTGACGTGGGTATTTCTGTATCTCGGGTAGGTGGGAATGCACAGATCAAATCAATGAAAAAAGTTGCCGGTACACTTAAACTCGACCAGGCCCAATATCGTGAATTAGAGGCTTTCGCCAAGTTTGGTTCCGATTTGGATGCTGCAACCTTGAATATTATTGAAAGAGGAAAGCGTAACGTGGAAATTTTGAAACAGGCGGAAAATGACCCATTTCCTGTTGAGGAACAAGTCGCCATTATTTTTGCTGGAGCAAAAAACCTGTTAAGAGATGTTCCGGTAGTAAAAGTAAAAGAATTTGAAAAAGACTACCTGGAATACCTTAAAGTAAAACACAGGGACGTTTTAGATGGTCTTAAAGCCGGAAAACTGACAGATGAAATGACAGATGTTTTGGTGACCACGGCAAAAGAGCTTTCGGCAAAATATAAAGCTAAATAGATTTTTAGTAAGGAGTAATTGATTTTTTTTCTCAATACTCAATTCTAATATCTCAATACTAATAAATGGCAAACTTAAAAGATTTACGCAGCAGGATTAAATCGGTTTCATCAACCATGCAAATCACCAGCGCCATGAAAATGGTGTCGGCTTCCAAGTTGAGCAAAGCTCAGGATGC
>JAENXB010000025.1 GCA_016649785.1 Flavobacteriaceae bacterium | reverse complement strand
TTTAAGTGAAAATATAGCTAAGGTTTAAAAAAGCAATTTTAGCTCCTTCAAATCAAAGGTTTTAATAATATCATCTTCCACCTGTACTTTTAAAAGACCGGTGGGAGTTATTCCTTTGATAATCCCGGTAAGCAAATTGCCATTGGGCAACTCGAAAGTAGAGGCTTTATTTTTTCGAAATAACTCTTTCTCATACCTGGAAAGGATTTCGGCACCTGGAGTTTTATTCAAACTATTCAAGAATTTTTCAAGGTGGTCTAAAATACGTTCCAGAACAGTTTCTAAATCAAAATCACGTTTAGAAAGAGATCTCAGGGAAGCTGCTTTTGGCAACCCGGGAAAAACAAGTTGGTTCACATTAAGACCCATCCCAATGATGGTGGTTCCAATTTTTCCGGTATTCAGGATGTTTTCAATTAGGATCCCACCAATTTTAAAATTTGCTGCCATAATGTCGTTAGGCCATTTCAGCGTCAAATTGTTAATTTTTAATTCATTTAAAGCATCCAATAAGGCCAGGCCCACTCCTGCGCTTAACACGAATTGAGTTTGAACGGAAACCTCCGGGTTGGGATAAATAACGCTGAAAGTAAGGTTTTCACCCGCATTGGAAAGCCAACTCGCCCCTCTTTGTCCTCTTCCGGAAATTTGATCAAATGCCTGAATACAGGTTGGAGATAAATTTTTGTTGGATTGGCACCATTCCCTTGCGAATGAATTGGTGGAAGCGGTGGCATTAACTTTGATAATAAGCATATATTAAAAGTACTAAATAAAGGCGTTAATTGTTATGTTAACAGATGCTGAAAAGACTAAAAAGTAATAACTTTGCACAAAGAAATAAATTTAATGGCTAATAAAGAAACGAACAACGATCAACTTATATCTCATATTATTAAAGGAATTGAAGAAGTTAAAGGTAATAACATTGATATTCTTGACTTAAGGAAAATTGAAAACACGGTTTGCGATTATTTTATAATCTGTAATGGTACTTCAAATACACAGGTAAATGCCATTGTGAGTTCCGTACAAAAAATCGTCAGCAAATCACTTAAGGATAAGCCCTGGCATATTGAAGGCAGCGAAAATGCCGAATGGGTTTTGATGGATTATGTAACCGTAGTAGTCCATGTATTTCAAAAACACATCAGAGAGTATTATGACATTGAAGGTTTATGGGGAGATGCCATAACCACTTCAATTGACACAAATTATTAAAATTAATTAAGCAAGAATGGCAAATAAAACACCAAATAAAAAATTAGAACCTAAAAAACCCAAATTTAGCGCATACTGGATTTATGCTGCTATAATCGTAATATTTTTAGGAATTAATTACTTTGGCGGCGGAGGATTCAATGAACCGGCTAAAACAAATCCGGCAGAATTTGAAACTTACCTTAAAAACGGCGATGTTGACAAGGTCGTAATAGTCAACCGAAATCAAGCGCAGGTATTTTTAACAGAAGAAGCTAAAGCGAAGGATATTCACAAGAAATCCAAAGACGGTGAACTTTTTGCTTCGGGTGAAACCCCTGCATACACTTTTGAATTTGGGGATCTTCAGAATTTTGAGAACAAAATTCAGGATATAAAATCCGAATACAATTTAAACACTATTGTCACTTATAGCACTCAGTCCAATGTGTGGGGGGACATCCTTCTCACCCTTCTTCCCTTCATATTAATTATAGGGATCTGGATATTTATAATGCGTAAAATGAGCGCCGGAGGTGGTGGTGGTCCCGGAAGCCAGATTTTCAATATCGGAAAGTCAAAAGCAAAATTATTTGATGAAAACACCGATGTTAAAACCTCCTTTAAAGATGTTGCGGGACTAGAAGGTGCCAAAGAAGAAATTCAGGAAATTGTCGACTTTTTAAAAACCCCGGAAAAATACACCGCATTAGGCGGACAAATTCCTAAAGGGGCTTTATTGGTAGGGCCTCCGGGAACAGGTAAAACTTTATTGGCAAAGGCCGTTGCGGGAGAAGCGAAAGTTCCTTTCTTTTCGCTTTCCGGATCAGACTTTGTTGAGATGTTTGTAGGGGTGGGAGCTTCAAGAGTTCGTGACTTGTTCAAACAAGCAAAAGAAAAATCACCTTCCATCATTTTTATTGATGAAATAGACGCAATTGGTCGTGCCCGGGGAAAAAGCAATATGTCCGGATCCAATGATGAACGGGAGAATACTTTAAACCAGTTGCTTACCGAAATGGATGGTTTTGGCACCAATTCCAATGTAATTGTTCTTGCCGCAACAAACCGCGCAGATGTCCTGGATAAGGCACTAATGCGCGCCGGACGTTTTGACCGTCAGATATTCGTCGATCTTCCGGATGTTAGGGAGCGAAGAGAAATATTTGAAGTACACCTTCGTCCGCTTAAAAAAGTAGCCGAGGAGCTGGATATTGAATTTCTCGCCAAACAAACCCCCGGATTTTCCGGCGCCGATATTGCGAATGTTTGTAACGAAGCTGCCTTAATTGCTGCTCGTAACGGGCATACTGCAGTTGGAAAACAGGATTTTCTGGATGCAGTAGACAGGATTGTAGGCGGTCTGGAAAAGAAAAATAAGATTGTTACTCCCGCTGAAAAGAAAGCTATCGCATTTCACGAAGCAGGACATGCTACCGCAAGTTGGATGCTGGAACACGCTGCTCCCCTGGTAAAAGTTACTATTGTTCCCCGTGGACAATCCTTGGGGGCTGCCTGGTATTTACCCGAAGAGAGGCTTATTGTACATCCTGAACAAATGTTGGATGAAATGTGTGCCGCATTGGGTGGAAGGGCTGCAGAAAAGGTGATTTTCAACAAAATTTCTACCGGTGCTTTAAGCGATTTGGAAAAAGTAACCAAACAGGCAAGAGCTATGGTTACCATTTATGGCCTGAATGAAAAGCTCGGTAACCTGACCTTTTATGATTCTTCCGGACAAAATGAATATAATTTCACCAAGCCTTATAGCGAAAAGACCGCTGAACTTATAGACAAGGAAATTTCAAATTTAATTGAATCTCAATATAAAAGAGCAATTGACCTTCTGGAAGTCAATAAAGATAAGTTAACTCAATTGGCAGATATTCTTTTGGAAAAAGAAGTGATCTTTAAAGACGATTTGCAGAAAATCTTTGGTGACCGTCCTTTTGATAAAAAAGAAGAGGATATTCCATTAATCACAAAAAAAATTGAAAAGAAGCCAACTTCTTCCGTAAAAACTGAAGATAGTGAAGTTAATGAAGATTCTTCCCCCAAACAAGAAGAACCCAATACTTCCGGAAACATTGAGGATAGTGAAATAACTGAAGATACTTCCGTTAATAAATAAGTTAATAATTTATTGGAAAAAATCTTAATTTGACCTAGTGTTAAATTAAGATTTTTTACCTTTGGTTTAATCTGTGCCATATAACCCCCTAAATCTCATTATGAGTCTATTTAGAAATTTTCTAAACCCTAAATCTAAATCAGACAAAGGTCAGGACATTCCCGATAAGGCTGACCGTAGCAAGTATATGCCAGACGTGAATCTTCCAACGGATGAGCGGTTTATGCTCAATTTCAAAAACAATGGCGGGAAATTTTTATATTGTGAGAATGAGGAGGAAATATTTAATGCCTTCGATAATATTCTACTTGAAAATGATTGGTACGAAAAACCCACCTGTTGTTTGGATCCAAATATTCAAAGCAAATTTAATCACTTCAATCTGGAATTTAATAAGTCCGGAGATTCGTCATTCTTTCTTTCTACATGTGAGTTTTTAATTGCCAACGATGGCTCGATTTTAATTTCATCTAATCAGATAAAAGAAAAAAAATTAAACGAATTACCTTCCAATTTTATCATAATAGCTTCTACAAGTCAATTGGTGGAAACCATTGGAGAAGGCCTCAGGGGAATTAAATTTAATAACAAAGCACGGATCCCTTCTAACATCACCACAATTAAAAGTTTTGAAACCCAGAAAGAAGGTGATTTTATGAGTTACGGAAGTAGCACAAAAAACCTATATTTGCTACTTCTGGAAGATTTATAAAATATGAGGGAATCTATTATTAGGGCAATATCAGGATTGTTGTATATCTCCATTCTTGTGGTTTCAATTCTCTCTTCCGAATTTATTTTCATTTCACTTTTTTTTCTCATTGGTTTTGTATGCCTCCTTGAACTTGAAAAACTATTGCGTTTAAAAAGTTATGCGCTCTATGCAGTTCACGCATTATTTTTTATTCTTTTCAGTTATATAAAATTTGATGCCAATGCCACCCTGGTATTGCTATGCATTACCATTTTTGTGAATTTATTCCTGGCTAAAGATTTGCTCTTCATTAAAAAAATTCCCGTTTTTGAAAAAAAGAAATATATCATCCTGATTTTTTATCTAATATCGTCCATGGTATTTTTAACCCTTATTCCCACCTATTCCGGAACGTTTAGGCCGGAACTTATCGTAGGTGTGTTTGTGTTGATCTGGACCAATGATACCTTTGCATATATAGTTGGTAAGAATTTCGGGAAAAATAAGCTCTACAAGCAAATATCCCCAAATAAAACCATTGAAGGATTTATTGGAGGAATGATATTTAGCTGTATAGCCGGATATTTCATTTATTACTTTACCCATTATCTCAATTTTCAATCCTGGTTGGGAATGGCGATAATATTGAGCATTTTTGGCACAATTGGTGATTTAATCCAATCAAAGTTTAAACGGCAGGCAGGAGTAAAAGACAGCGGAAAGCTTATGCCGGGACACGGTGGACTCTTTGACAGGCTGGACAGTATAATATTTTCAAGTCCGTTTGTATATGCCTATTTATTGATATTAAACTATGTTTCATAAAGAAGGATACAAAATAATCTTATTTACAGCGATTATTTTAATCGCTGTAAATACAATGACTTATTTATATATTAACACCTATTGGGTGAAATTCTCTATTCTGGCAATTAGCATTGTAATTTTCTTGCTGATCCTTCAGTTTTTCAGAAATCCAAAACGCCTTGTTCAAATGAATAATGTGCAAATCCTGGCACCGGTAGACGGCAAGGTTGTAGTGATAGAAGAAGTATTTGAAAAAGAATATTTTAAGGATAAACGATTACAGGTATCTATTTTCATGTCACCAATAAATGTACACGTAACACGTTATCCAATTGGGGGAACCGTAAAATACAGCAAATATCACCCTGGGAAATTTTTGGTAGCCTGGCATCCAAAATCAAGCGAAGAAAACGAACGAACCACAGTTGTTGTGGAAAATCCCGTTATAGGAGAAGTGCTTTACAGGCAAGTTGCTGGCGCCATGGCAAAGCGCATTGTAAATTACGCTGAAGAAGGCCAGGAAGTCCTGCAGGGCAGCGATAGTGGTTTTATAAAATTTGGATCGCGGGTAGATGTATTTTTACCTTTAAATACCAATATCACGGTAAAACTAAACGATAAGGTTATAGGCGGAAAAAGTGTAATCGCCAATATTGAATAAGCTCAGAATGACAAAAATATCAGATATAAAATTTTTGAAAGCCTACGAAATGGCGAGCAATACTTCTTTAAAATTCCCTCCGGATATTATGCTGCATTTTTATGCCTATTATAAACGTGCCACACAAAAAAACGGATTTTATACTACCGCAAATAACGAAGACCTGCTAAGCGGATTTAAAGCGAACGCACTTTTGCAGGTTGAAAATTTAAGCCAACTGGAAGCCCGGAATAAATATATTGAAATGGTTGAAAAACATATTGGGAAAATATAGGATCCGGTTTCAATTATAGTTTTTTCCTAATTCCGGCCTAAATTCTATTTCAGTCCCGCCAAACTTGTTTTTAACACTTCGATTTTTGCTTCAGCATCAGATTTTTTCGCCTTTTCAATTGCTACCACATTTTCCGGTGCATTATTGACAAAGCGTTCATTGGATAATTTCTTCTCTACAGATTTTAAAAATCCTTGTGTGTATTCCAACTCTTCCATTAGTTTCTTTCTTTCGCCCACCACATCAATGGCGCCTTCAATGGGAATAAAATATTCATTGGATTTCACCCTAAATGACAAGGCTCCTTCCACCTGCTTATCTACGTAACTCAAAGTAGAAACATTCCCCAATTTACTGATCACAGCATTGAAGGTTTCTGAAGTATTTTCATTGTTTAATACATTCAAAGAAATTTGATCTTTAAAGGATATATTCTTCGCTTTCCTGATATTTCTTATCCCCGAAATCACTTCAGAAGCAAAGGAAAATTCATCGGTTATCTTCTGATCTGCTTTGATAAAATCGGGCCATTTAGCAACGATTAAAGCTTCTTCCGGAGTTCTGGTTTTAAGCTGTTGCCATATCTCTTCTGAAATAAAAGGAACAAAGGGATGAAGGATCTTTAAATTATCCTCTAAAATTGCCACCACCTCGTTATAGGTTTTTTGGTCGATAGCTTCACCGTAAGCCGGTTTAACCATTTCCAGAAACCAGGAACAATAGTCGTCCCAAATAAGTTTATAGGTTGCCATTAAAGCATCGCTAATCCTGTATTTTGAGTAGTGATCTTCAATTTCCAACAATTCTTTCTGAAATTTTGACCTATACCATGCTACCGCAATTCGGGAAGTTTCATCCTGCTCTTTTTCTTTATCGATCTCCCAAATATTGATAAGTTTAAAGGAATTCCAGATTTTATTGATAAATCCGCCTCCTTGTTTGCATAGATCTTCATCAAACATCAAATCGTTTCCTGCGGGAGAGCTCAACAACATCCCTACCCTAACCCCATCGGCTCCATATTGGCTGATCAATTTTAACGGATCCGGTGAATTGCCCAAAGATTTGGACATTTTGCGGCGTTGTTTATCCCTTACGATTCCGGTTAAATAAACATTTGTAAAAGGTTTTTCACCGCGGTATTCATATCCTGCAATGATCATTCTTGCTACCCAAAAAAACAAAATCTCCGGTGCGGTTACCAAATCGTTGGTGGGATAATAATAATTTATCTCCTTATTATCAGGTTCCAAAATTCCATTGAATACGCTTATAGGCCATAGCCAGGAGGAAAACCAGGTATCCAGCGCATCGGAATCCTGAGTTAGATCACTGATTTTAAGATCCTGATCACCGGTTCTTTTAACAGCTTTATTTAATGCGGCTTCTGCTGTTTCTGCAACTACAAAATCATCTTTCCCTGGTCCGTAGAAATAGGCCGGGATTTGCTGTCCCCATAAGAGTTGTCTTGAAATATTCCAATCCCGAACATTTTCCATCCAATGCCTGTACGTATTTACAAACTTATCTGGCACCAACTTCACTTCTTTAATTAAAACGGCATCCAGGGCTGGTTGAGCAAGATCCTTCATCTTCAGGAACCATTGATCGCTTAACTTAGGTTCTATAACAGCTCCTGTGCGCTCACTTGTTCCAATTTTATTGATATGAATTTCAGTTTTAACAAGAAATCCCAATTCCTCCAGTTCTTTTACCATCTCTTTTCTGGCCACGAACCTGTCTTTTCCCTGGTAATGAAGTCCGTATGAATTAAGGGTTGCATCATCGTTAAAAATATCGATCACTTCAAGATTATGCCTTTCGCCAATTTCCTTGTCATTTATATCATGGGCTGGGGTTACTTTTAAACAACCGGTTCCAAATTCCATGTCCACATATTCATCTTCTATTATTGGAATTACCCGGTTAACTAAAGGAACGATCGCATTTTTACCCTTGAGATGCTTAAACCGCTCATCGTTAGGATTGATACAAATGGCAGTATCCCCAAGAATTGTTTCAGGCCGCGTGGTCGCAATAGTGACAGTTTCGTCACTGCCTTCAATTTTATATTTCAAATAATATAAATTTCCCTGCTGTTCCAAATGGATAACCTCCTCATCAGATAAGGTGGTTTTTGCTTCCGGATCCCAGTTAACCATCCTGTATCCTCTATAAATCAGGCCTTTTTCATATAAATCCACAAAAACCTTGATAACAGAAGCAGACATATTATCATCCATTGTAAATTTTGTTCGCTCCCAATCACAGGAAGCTCCCAGCTTTTTAAGCTGCTCCAGAATTATCCCACCGTGTTTATGAGTCCAATCCCAGGCGTGAATCAAAAATTCTTCCCTTGACAGGTCGTTTTTATCTATTCCTTCTGCTTTTAATTTGGCCACTACCTTGGCTTCAGTCGCAATGGACGCATGATCGGTGCCGGGAACCCAACACGCGTTAAAACCTTTAAGCCTGGCCCGCCTTATTAAAACATCCTGAATTGTATTGTTCAGCATATGTCCCATATGCAATACCCCGGTGACATTTGGCGGAGGGATCACGATGGTGTAAGGAGTTCTTTCATCTACTTCAGAGTGAAAATAACCTTGCTCCATCCAGTATTCGTACCATTTGTTCTCTACCTGTTCTATCTCGTAATTTTGGGGTAATGCCATGTTTGGTCTGATTTTTGAAAATAAAAGCAAAAGTACTTATAAGTTGAGGATTATAAAAGAAGTTGTTTTGGTAAATCCCTTTGGGTTTGGAATAATTCGACCTATATTTACTACTCAAACAGGAATTCAAAGCGAATTTCTTCCGATAGTTTTCGGAATCAAATAAAAAAATAATAAATATTTAGATATGAAAACAATTCTGACAATGATGATAGTGGTACTTGGCGGTTTCTCGACCATAACCGCGCAAAACACTTCAAAATTCCAATTTAAATCGGAAATGATCGATTACGGGGAAATTGAAAAAGGCAGTGATGGAGTTCGTGTATTCGAATTTAAGAATATTGGAGATGCTCCGTTAATTATAGAAAATGTTTATTCCAGTTGTGGCTGTACAGTTCCTACCTGGCCCAAAGCACCGATTCAAGCAGGAGAAAGCGGAAAAATTGAAGTGAAGTATGACACCAATCGAGTTGGTCCAATCAGGAAAACAATAACAATTTATTCAAATACCGATGAGCCTACGAAAGCCCTCAAAATAAAGGGGAAAATTTTGGATCCCGACGAAAAATCTTAAAATTTAAAAACTCCCGATATTCGGGAGTTTTTTTATAATATTTTTTTAAGTTCAAACGTAATCAGCTTTTCTATTCCATTCCGCATAATTCTAAATCGTATTCTCTTTCCTTCTTCGGAACTGAGAATACTATTTATTTCAGAGAGCTTAAAACGATAAGCTTTTTTCCCATTTATATCAATTAGCAAATCTCCAATTTGTAAACCGGCTTTTTCTGCAGGGGAGTTTGGTCTTATTTCCACAATTCCATATTGTGCTTCCAGTGTAAATTCAACCTCAGAATCGCTCTTATAAACCAGTATTCCCGGCTCATTATTTTCCTGGTTATTAGCTTTCGGAACAATCCCGCTTCGAAGTTTTTGAACATAACTGAATCCGGTATGGGCAATTATAACCCCGCTCATATCATATTCAAAAGCTGCATTAAAATTTTTATTGGGCGATAGACGTATTTTTTTATTCGGATAGTCAATGGTTAAATCAAACCTCTTTAAAATTTGAGCGCCAATGCTGCCGTTTCGCAATTCATAAGTTTGCATCTCCTTTATATAGAGCGAATCCGGAAAACTTGCTGTAACTTCGTCAAGCTCAAAACTTCCCAACTTCAAACTTTTTATCCTGGTCCTTAGCACATATACACTTCCACCCATTCCAAATCCCAGGAAATCCTCAAAATTTCGTTTCGGAACTTTAAAACCTTGATTTTCAGCGCTCAACAACCATACAGCATCTCCCAGGCCACTGTCGATAAGAAAATTTAAGGGACGTTCAGTCTTGTCATCAATTTTAACTCTTGCGGTTAAATAGGGTTTATTCATATAAAAAGTTAGGGGCAGATCCTCACATTTCCTACACTTTTTATATTCATAAAATTCAGGTTCATAAATGTTTGTTTTTTGCTTCGGATAATTAAATTCCAGGATAAAATCCTTGAAAAAATCGTAGCCAATAATTCCGTGAATTGGAACTCCCACCCTATTGGAAAGGTTTATTTCATAATCGTAAACCACATACAAAATCAGGGATTGACTGGTTGCTTTTCCTATTCTAAGCTCATTGCCGGAAGATTTAATTGCCTGAATAGGTTCTCCGGCCCCAAACCCTTTAAAAGTATACTTGTGGCATTTTTTACGTTTAGGGAATCCACTTCCGTTAAATTGGACAAAATTGTTGAATCAACGCCCGTATCCAGCAAAAAAGAGAGTTCCACCCCATTTATTTCTACTGGCACGATCACTAAATCATGAATGAGTTGAAAAGGTAGTTGAAAATGATATTTATTATCGTCAATTTCAAACGCGTTTTGTGCCAGAGATGAAATAAACAGAGCTAAAAAGAAGATTATGGAGCTAATAGCTTTTACCAAAATTTCAAAAATTAGTTCTTTAAATATCCGAAAATCCTTTTACATAAGATGCTTTTAAGCTCATTATGTGCTTAAAATTTCGCATTTTTGCACTGAAAAAGAAAATTACATAAATTATGCCTAAAATTTCAGCAAAAGGTAGTTCCATGCCCGAATCACCCATACGAAAATTAGTTCCGTATGCAGAAGCAGCAATCAAAAAAGGTCGAAAAATATATCAGTTAAATATTGGTCAGCCCGATATTAAAACCCCAAAGCAAGCTTTAGATGCAGTAAGAAACCACGATATAGAGGTTTTATCTTACAGTCACTCTGCTGGTTTTGCTAGCTATAGAAAAAAATTGGCGGCCTATTATAGCAAAAGAAATATCCCCGTAAATAGGGAAGAAATAATTATTACAACCGGTGGTTCCGAAGCCTTGTTATTTGCAATGGGAACCATCGCCGATGCCGGGGACGAAATAATTATTCCGGAACCTTTTTATGCAAACTATAACGGATTTGCTACCTCTTCCGGAGTCAAAATTGTTCCGGTAGAATCCAAAATTGAAACAAATTTCGCGCTTCCTCCCATAAAGGAATTCGAAAAACTGATAACTCCCAAAACAAAAGCTATTTTAATTTGTAACCCGGGAAATCCAACGGGATATTTATATACCGAAGAAGAGATCAAACAACTGGCTGAGATTGCCATAAAGTATGATATTTTTTTGGTGGCAGATGAAGTTTACCGGGAATTCGCATACGATGGAGCAAAACATTTTTCTATTATGAGCATCCCAGGATTGGAGAATAATGCCATTATGATAGATTCTGTTTCAAAACAATATAGCATGTGCGGTGCCCGCATTGGATGCCTCGTTTCCAGGAATAAAGAGGTGATCGCTACCGCGATGAAATTTGCACAGGCAAGGTTAAGTCCGCCAACATTTGCACAAATTGCAAGTGAAGCGGCTTTAAGCACTCCTCAAAGTTATTTTGATGAAGTGATTGAAGAATACACCTCCCGAAGAAATTTATTGGTTTCGGGTTTAGAAGCTATAGAAGGAGTAACCGTTGCGCGCCCTAATGGCGCTTTTTACTGCATTGCCGCATTACCCGTTAAAAATGCCGATGATTTTGCAAAATGGCTGTTGGAAGAATTTCAGTTGGATAACGAAACGGTGATGGTAGCTCCTGCCGCTGGGTTTTATTCCACTCCCAATACAGGTTTAAACCAGGTGAGGATTGCCTACGTTCTCAAAAAAGAAGATTTGAAAAGGTCGCTGGTTCTTTTAAAAGAAGCCTTAAAAGCATATAACAAATAATGAAGGTTTTGCAGAACAGCTCATTAAAACCCTATAACAGCTTTGGGATAGATGTAAAGGCAGAACGTTTTGTTTCGGTTAGCAGCCTGGAGGAACTCAAATCTGTTTTAATGGGCAACTATGCCGAAGAACTTTTTGTTTTGGGTGGAGGCAGTAATATGTTGCTCACGAAAGACATAACTGCCACCGTACTTCATATTAATCTCAAGGGAATTAAAGTTGTACAGGAAACTGAAGACTTTGTTTATATCCAGGCCAATGCAGGAGAAAACTGGCACGAATTCGTTCTGTGGACACTTGCTCATGATTATGGCGGACTGGAGAATCTTTCCCTAATCCCCGGAAATATTGGTTCGTCACCTATTCAAAATATAGGCGCTTATGGGGTAGAGCTCAAAGACCATTTTGTTTCCTGTGAAGCCATCGATATTCAAACAATTGAAATGATGAATTTTAATGCTGAAGAATGTGATTTTGGCTATAGAAATTCGATCTTCAAAAACAAGGTTAAGGGAAAGTATATTATTACAAGTGTCACTTTTAAACTGAGCAAAAAAAATCATCAGCTTTATACGAATTACGGATCTATAAATGAAGCTTTGGAAGAAAGCGGAATCACAAATCCTTCAATTCAGGATGTTTCAAATGCAGTAATCAGGATCAGGCAGCAAAAATTACCGGATCCCAGGGAATTGGGAAATAGTGGCAGCTTTTTTAAAAATCCTGTTATTTCTGCCGGAGCCTTTCAGGAACTGCAAAAGGAATATCCCGAAATGCCTCATTATAAAATTTCAGAAAATGAATTTAAGATTCCTGGGGGTTGGTTGATAGACCGGGCAGGATTCAAAGGTTTCCGCGAAGGTGATGCGGGAGTTCACAAAAACCAGGCTTTGGTGCTGGTGAATTATGGCACTGCCACAGGTAAAGAAATATTAAATCTCGCTAAAAAAATCCAGGTGAAGATCCAAAGCCAATTTAAAATTGCACTGGAACCGGAAGTGAATATTTTTTAGAAATTGATTTTAAAGCAAAAAAAATCCCGCAGAAGCGGGATTTTTCTATTTCAGCAATAATTATTTTACAGCTTTCTTCATCAAAACGGTATCGATTATATGAATAACCCCATTTGAAGCATCAATATCTACTTGGGTAATTGTGGCAGTTTTGCCATTCTCATCCTTTAAAACGACTTTTTTACCACTCATCATAGCAGTTAACTCAGCACCCTCTGCAGTTTTAAATTTATAAGTACCATTATTATCTTTAACTGACTGCATAAGTTGGCCATAAGTGATTTTACCATTTACTATATGATAATTAAGAAGTTTTTTTAGATCAGCTTTATTTTCCGGTAACATCAACTTATCTAAAGTTGCTTTTGGGACTTTAGCGAATGCATCGTTTGTAGGAGCAAAAACGGTAAATGGTCCGGCTTGCGTTTTCATCATTTCTACTAATTCTGCAGACTGCATAGCACTTACCAAAGTACTTAACTCTGGAGTAGCCATAGCTTTGGCAGCAACGCTGTTAGATTCCATTTCCATTTTTGCTTCATTGGCTTTCATTTCAGCCTCTTTTTCAGCTTCCATGCGCTGCATTTCCATTTTTTCTTTTTCTGCTTGTTCTTCTTTCTTTTGATCTTTACAAGATGTAAAGGCAATTGCTGATAAAACAGCAACAATTAATAATTTCTGAAATTTCATAATATGATTTTTTTTAGTTAATTTATTGGTGCAATTTAGAATACTAACTATAATTATTACATATTTTGTAATTAAAGTTTAGTTAAAAAATCCTGAGTACTTCTATTGTAAGAATTCATTTCTATGTGCCCATTTTTATCATTACTTTTGCATTAAGAATCTTAGTTATGGAATTACTTTTAATTACAATAGTATTGTTAGGATTGGCATTCGCAGGAATTGCCATAAAAATATGGGCAAAAAAGGATGGTAAATTCGCGGGTACTTGTGCTAGCCAAAGTCCGGTTTTGAATAAAGATGGAGAAGCCTGTGGCTTCTGCGGAAAATTGCCCGATGAAAGGAAAGATTGTTCAGGAACCAATTAGGAGAATTAACCTTATATGGTAACAACATTAATCGTCCTTTTCCTGGTAATCTCAATTATAAATATCCTATATTATTTAGGATATTTTAGTTTTGCCACTTCAGAAAACAACAATCCAGAGTCATCAAATATTCCTGTTTCTGTTATTATTTGCGCTAAAAATGAAGCTGATAACCTCAAGCAGTTTATACCTTCTATCTTAAATCAAAAATACCCCAATTTTGAAGTTGTTCTCATCAATGATGCTTCAGAAGATGATACTTTAGAAGTGATGGAAAATTTCCTTCAGGAAGATCCACGGATTAAACTTGTGAATGTTCAAAACAATGAGGCTTTTTGGGGCAAGAAAAAATATGCGCTCACCTTAGGCATCAAAAAGGCGAAAAATCCATATTTAATTTTTACTGATGCCGATTGCGCCCCGGTAACCGATCTCTGGATCGAAAAAATGGCAGCAAATTTTAATTCTGAAAAATCCATAGTTTTAGGTTATGGAGGATATTTTAAAAACAAAACCTCCTTTTTGAACAAACTCATTCGGTTTGAAACCCTCCTCACCGCCATTCAATATTTTTCCTATGCCAAATGGGGCTTGCCTTATATGGGAGTGGGGCGTAACCTGGCTTATACCTCCAAAGAATTTTATGACCAAAATGGATTTGCCACACATTTACATGTGCGATCGGGTGATGACGACTTATTTGTAAACCAGGCCGCTACAGCCGGTAACACGGCTATTTGCTTTGATAAAGAAGCCATTACCCGCAGTGAGCCAAAAACAAATTTCAAAAGTTGGTTCCGCCAAAAGCGCAGGCATGTATCAACCGCAAGATTTTATAAGGCAACCCACAAATTGTTGTTAGGAATGTTTTATTTCTCACAATTGGCATTTTGGATTTTGCTGGTGATCTTATTGATCTTTCAAATTCAGTGGCAATTGGTTTTGGCTGTTTTTGGAATCCGGCTCCTAATTCAATACATCGTTTTTTGGAAATCGGTTCAGAAACTGGATGAACTTGATCTAATCTGGATGCTTCCCGTGCTGGAATTGTTTTTAATTTGCATACAATTCGGTATCTTTAGCGTTAATCTTATTTCAAAACCAACCAATTGGAAATAAACCCGGCGCTCCTGCTGCATCAAATTGAAAAGGCAAAAGCCGGAAATCAGGCTGCTTTCAAATACTTGCTGGACACCTTTTGGGTTGATGTGTACTCTTTTCAGCTTAAACATACCAGAAATGAATATGATGCTGAAGATATTACGATTCAAACTTTTTCAAAAGCATTTGACAAACTTCACACCTTCAACGAAAAATACTCTTTCAAAACCTGGTTGATCGCCATTTCCAAGAATATTCATATTGATTTGATACGCAAAATGAAGTCTTCCATAAGATTGGAAACGGCTGATGAAGGAACCGAAAAAGTTAATAAAATTGCCGACGAAAGTCCTTCAATTGAAGATACTTTAATCAGCGAACAACATTTGGCTCAATTGCTCAACGATATTAAACAGCTGAAACCTCCTTACCAGGAAGTGATCAATTTGAGGTATTTTCAGGAAAAATCATATAAAGAAATAGCAGAACATCTTCAGGAATCAATGAGTAATGTAAAGGTAAAACTATTACGCGCCAAGAAATTACTGGCACAGATTATTGAGACAAGACGGTCATAAAACCGTGATAAAGTCTGTAGGCTTCAACTTATTCTTTTCATCATATTATTGTATCTTTGGGCCTTAGAATTTTGATATGACAACAGATACTATAGCTACCTCCAAACCAACTCCAAAACCTAAATGGCTGCGTGTAAAACTTCCTACAGGAAAAAAATATACAGAGTTGCGTGGAGTGGTAGATAAATACAATTTGAATACTATTTGTACCGCAGCGAGTTGTCCCAATATGGGAGAATGCTGGACTGAAGGCACTGCAACCTTTATGATCCTTGGGAATGTATGTACGCGTTCCTGTGGATTTTGCGGGGTTAAAACCGGAAGGCCGGAATCTATAGATTGGGACGAACCTGAGAAAGTTGCCCGTTCCATAAAATTAATGCAAATCAAACACGCCGTAATTACCAGTGTAGATCGCGATGATTTAAAAGATATGGGATCTATTATTTGGGCTGAAACCGTAAAGGCAATCCGGAGAATGAATCCCGGAATTACTTTGGAAACCCTTATTCCCGATTTTCAGGGAAATGAACGCAATATAGACAGGATTGTTGAGGTAAGTCCCGAGGTGGTTTCCCACAATATGGAAACCGTAAAACGATTGACAAGAGAAGTGCGAATCCAGGCGAAATACGAACGTAGCCTGCAAGTATTAAAATATCTGAAAGACCAGGGTATTACAAGAACCAAATCTGGAATTATGCTGGGATTGGGAGAAACCGAAGATGAGGTGATCCAGACTTTACAGGATTTGAAAAGCGTTAATCTGGATATTGTAACAATAGGTCAATACCTGCAACCCAGTAAAAAGCATTTACCTGTTAAACAATTTATCACTCCGGAGCAATTCAAAAAATATGAAAATGTCGGACTGGAATTAGGTTTCCGCCACGTTGAAAGTTCGGCTTTGGTTAGATCTTCTTATAAAGCCCAAAAACATTTAACCTAATTTCATCCCCAAAAAAATATGGCTGAAAAAATAAAAATTGGGATCAATGGCTTCGGTCGTATTGGTCGCAACTTGTTCAGGCTATTAATAGATCATAAAGAAATTGAAGTTGTTGCAATTAATGACATTGCCGATGCCGCGACACTCACCCATCTCCTTAAATACGACAGCATTCACGGAAGGCTGAATTCAGATATTGCTTCAATCAATTCCCATATTGTCATCAATAACAGGGAAATCCCCGTACTCAATTATAATCATCCAAAGGACATTAACTGGTCCAAATATGGAGTTGAATATGTGGTGGAAGCATCCGGAAAATTTAAAAAAACCGAGGATTTAAAACAGCATCTTAAGGAAGGTGTTCAAAAAGTTATTCTTTCGGTACCCCCGGATGACGATCAAATTAAAATGGTGGTTTTAGGGGTAAATGAAAATATTCTGGACGGCAGTGAGAGAATAATTTCCAATGCGTCCTGCACGACTAATAATGCAGCGCCGATGCTGGATGTGATCAATAAAAATTTTGGAGTAAAACACGCCTATATTTCCACAATACATTCCTATACCGCCGATCAAAGTTTGCATGACAAACCCCACCGGGATTTGCGCAGGGCTCGTGCGGCTGCACTTTCAATAATTCCAACCACCACAGGAGCGGCCAAGGCACTTACCCGTATTTTTCCCGATTTGAAGGATGTTATTGGCGGTTGCGGAATCCGGGTGCCGGTACCTAACGGCTCGCTTACAGATATGACATTAAATGTTCACAGACCAACAACTATAGAGGAAGTAAATTCGGTTTTTGAGGAAGCATCCCGAACTTATCTTAAAAATTATTTGAGTTATACCGAAGAACCCCTTGTGTCTATTGATATTGTTGGTAACCCTTATTCCTGTATTTTCGATTCGCAAATGACCTCGGTTATTGGTGGAGATTTGATCAAACTTATTGGATGGTATGACAATGAAGTAGGCTATTCCAGCCGACTTATAGATTTAATTTCTTTCGTTTCAAAGAATTAACTATATTTAACGAAATTATGTACCAGCATTTCCCCCAATGAAGAACATTATTATAACGTTTTCACTTCTTTTTTGCTGTTACACTTCGGTAGCTCAGCAAAAAAGAAGTGAAGAATTTTCAGTTATAAACAGCAATATTCAAAATCTTCTAAATAAAGCCGAAATTTCCATAAATGTTCTCAATTTTGAAAAGGCGCTCATCCAGCTCAAAAAAGCCTTAGAACTTTCAAAACAAATAAACGACCAAAAGTACATCGCGCTTTCAAGCAGTATTCTTTCTAAATTGTATTATATACGTCATGATCAGGATCAGGCTATTACCGAACTGCAGCGTGCAATTTCAATCCAACGGGAAATTAATGACGAGGCCGGTTTAGCCTTCAGCTACCTGAATTTCGCGAAAATTTTCAATGTAAAAAAGGATTTTGAACGTGCCAATAAATATTTAAACCTGGCGGAAGAATTTTATTCAACTAAGGAAAACACTGAATATTTAGGTTTGGTACATCTTAACCGGGGAATTATTGTACTAAATTCCGATAACTCTTTAAAAAATAGAAACCTGGCGCTTAGCCTCTTCAACAATGCGGAGACCTATTTGAAGGATAGCGATAATTTATACGAGATTTCACGTTTGCATTTTTATAAAAGCAGGGCTTACCTATCAATAAACCGAATTGAGGAAGCAGAAACAGAAGCGCAAAAATCCCTGGAAATCTCCAGGACCAACAATTTTGGCGGGATGATTATGTTTTCCAATAATCTGCTAAGTCAAATTTACGAAAAACAGAAAAATTACATAAAATCCCTTGCGTACGTAAGAACAAGCGATCATGTACGCGATTCAATTTACGCTTTGAACAGGGAGGCACTCGCGCTTGATGCCAATGCCCGGTACGAAGTAAACGCTTTAAAATCAAATATTGAGGAACTTAAGATCCAGAATGCAGAACAGGTACGCTCGCTAAAGGTCAATAAACTAACCACCATTTTAAGTGTTGCCCTTATCACGATCCTTTCCTTGTTGACCTTGTCTTTATATAAGAACAATAATTTACGTGCCAAGGCAAATGAATTGCTTCAGAAAAAAAATGATGAACTTACCATAGCTAAAGATAATGCCGAAAAAGCATCTTTGGCAAAAGCGCAATTTCTTTCAACAATTACCCATGAGTTGCGAACTCCACTCTATGCGGTTACCGGTTTAACTCATTTATTATTGGATGAAAGCCCTACCGAGAATCAGAAGGAACATTTAAATTCGCTGAAATTCTCTGGAGAATATTTATTATCCTTAATTAATAACATTCTGGATCTCAACAAACTTGAGGCGAATAAAATGGAAATTTTGGATACCTCCTTCAACCTGGAAAAGCGTATTTCGGATGTTTTGATAGCGCTTAAAAATTCTGCCGACATCAAAAACACCAAATTACATTTTAGTTTTGACCCGCAAATTCCAAAAAAATTAAAAGGAGATCCACTCAAAATTTCACAGATCCTGATTAACCTCATCGGAAATTCGATCAAATTTACTGAAGATGGCGATATCTGGATCAATGTTAAGAAAAACCATCAGGTGGGCCAGCAGTATTTTTTACACTTCGAAATAAAAGACAATGGCGAAGGAATTACCAAGGAAAAACAAACTGCGATTTTCGAGAATTTCACCCAGGGTTCTATGCAAATAAACCGAAAATTTGGTGGAACAGGCCTGGGACTTTCCATAGTCAAGAATTTATTGAATTTAATGCATAGCGATATTCACTTGGACAGCGATTTAGGCAAGGGTTCTTCCTTCAGTTTTGACCTTAAATTTGAGGCTTTTGAACAGCCCAAAACAAATCCCGATGAAAATGGAAAGGGAATTGTGCCGCTTTCAAACAGCACTATGCACAATAAAAAGATCTTAATTGTTGAAGACAATAAGATCAACCAAATGATCACCCGTAAAATTCTTGAAAAACATCAGGTGATTTGTGATGTTGCCGATAATGGAACTATTGCCATAGAAATGGTGAAAAACAACGTTTTTGACCTTATATTAATGGATATCCATATGCCGGGAATAAGCGGAATTGAAGCTACCATAGAGATCCGGAAATTTGACGAGCAAATTCCTATTGTTGCCCTTACCGCGGTAACCCTGGATGAAAATCTGGATGAATTTTTTCTGAACGGGTTCACCGATATTATCCCTAAACCCTATAAAACAGAAGAGTTTTTTAATAAAATAAACTTGCATCTTGCCGCCAGTAAAATCCAGGTATAATATCTTGGCATATTGTTTGAATAGAACGGGTAAGGAAAAGTATATATAAAGAATCACTACTAACCGACAAAATATTTTCAAGTTAAAGGGCTAATTTTTGAAGTTAGCCCTTTTTTTCATACTTTTTGCGTGTTAAAACCAAAAGTAATGAGTTCCAAAGATATTGAAAAAAAGTTTGTCGGTCAGCCGATTT
>JAENXB010000139.1 GCA_016649785.1 Flavobacteriaceae bacterium | reverse complement strand
GTGGTAAATCCCACAAAGGAATACACAATAACGTTTTCGTTACTGATACCGGAAAGGCTGTAATTTCCGTCAAAATCGGAGGTTGTTCCTGTGGTAGTTCCTTTAATAAAAACATTAACACCGGGAACCGGGAGCCCAGTAGCACTTTCGCTGATGGTCCCGCTTAGGGTTTGTTGGGCAAAAAAGCTCATCGGTATCATTAACATTGATAACAACAGGCCTTTAAATAATTGTTTCATAAATTTTTAAATTAGTTTAATTAAAAAATCAACTTACATTCTCACTTCCAGTTGTTAAAAGTACGTAAAATTTATGTTAATATCTTGTGAGGCTCCGCCAGTACTACTACTACAACGTTTTCGTGTTGAAAACTTTCTTATTTTAACCTTTAGGCATTTTATTTGTAATATTTTTGTTGAATAATGAATTACTTCAGCCTAAATTGAAAATAATATGAAAAGGAAACTGACATTAAAACAAATTGCAAGGGAATTAGATGTTTCAATTTCTACTGTTTCCAAGGCATTGAGGGACAGCCATGAAATAAGTGAAGATACCCGTCAAAAGATCAAGGCGTTCGCAAAACTTTACAATTATAAGCCCAACAATATCGCGTTAAGCTTAAAAAACAGAAAGAGTAAAACCATTGGGGTTATTATTCCCGAGATTGTCCACCATTTTTTTACCACAGTGATCAGCGGCATTGAGCAGGTTGCAAATGAACAGGGTTACCATGTGATTATTTGTATGTCCAATAATTCATTTGATAAAGAAGTGATCAATATGGAATTGTTGGCCAATGGAAGCATTGACGGGTTTATAATATCGGTTGCCAAGGAAACCCAACAAAAAAAGGACTATCACCACCTTACCGAAGTAATAAACCAGGGCATGCCCTTGGTGATGTTTGACAGGGTGATAGAAGAAATTAACTGCGATAAGGTAATTATAGACGATGTAATTGGCGCAAAAAAAGCGGTGCAGCGCCTGATAGATCTTGGCTGTAAAAACATTGCCATTATCTCTACGGTCGATTATATAAGTGTGGGAAAATTGAGAACTCAGGGTTATATTCAGGCTTTAAATGAAAATAACATAGCGATTGATGAAAACCTCATTCTTAAAGTTGAAGATTTTGAGAAAAGCGAAGAGGAGATAAAGGTTTTTCTGGCAGATAAAGATATAGACGGATTATTTGCGGTAAATGAACATTTTGCCATTTATGCAATTAAGGCTTTTACAGAACGGGGGTTGAAAATCCCTGAAGATGTTTCTGTGATCGGGTTCACAAATGGGGAATTGTCCAAACTTTCTAATCCGGGCTTAACTACTGTTAGCCAGCACGGTGCTGAAATGGGCGCGCAGGCAGCCAGCCTTTTGATAAAGAAATTGGAGAGTACTCAGGACCATGATGATGCCTTCCAAACAATAATCATTGAAACGGGCCTTGTGGAACGAAATTCGACAAAATGCTGATTTTTTTCCGGAACTTTTAAAAATATATATATCTTTACCAATCTTAAATACCAGTCAAAACTTATATTTTCACTTCCGTAAATATGTTTTGACGAGACCTTGTGCTTGTCGTAGCAGTAAATTAAACTTACGATATGCAAAAACGCAACCTTAGTTTTTGGGAAATATGGAACATGAGTTTCGGTTTCCTTGGTATTCAATTTGGGTTCGCACTTCAGAATGCGAACACCTCCAGAATTTTTGAAACCTTAGGGGCAAATGTCGAGGATATCCCAATTTTATGGATCGCCGCTCCGGTTACAGGATTGGTGGTTCAACCTATAATAGGTTATTACAGTGACAGGACCTGGACCCGTTTTGGAAGAAGGCGGCCATATTTTTTAATTGGCGCAATTTTATCTTCCCTGGCCTTGTTCATCATGCCAAACTCCCCCACATTGTGGGTTGCGGCGGGAACCCTGTGGATCATGGATGCGTCCATCAATATTTCCATGGAGCCATTCCGCGCATTTGTTGGCGATAATCTGCCGGAGCGCCAGCGTACCCTGGGATTTTCAATGCAAAGTTTCTTCATTGGGATTGGGGCCGTGGTTGGTTCATTGCTTCCTTATATGTTTACCAACTGGTTTGGTGTGAGCAATACAGCCGCTGAGGGAATTATTCCCGATTCGGTTAAATGGTCTTTTTATGTAGGAGGAATTGTGTTTTTCCTCGCCGTTCTTTGGACAATCATAAAATCTAAGGAATATACCCCGGGGGAACTTGCAGCTTTTGAAAAAGCCGATCTGGAGTTAAATCCCGAAAAAGTTTTAGAGGTGGATAGAGAAAGAAACCTGCGCATTCAATTTTTGACAGGTTTGGTCATGACAATTGTGGGTGTTACCATCTCAACAATCATTTATTTTAGCGATCTCACCAAAGAATTGTATATTTTATTTGTGGGATTATTTATTGCAGGGCTTTTATTTATGATAGTTTCACGGCTTCGGTCCAGGGATATTAGGAATGGTTTTACCATAATTATTACCGATATACTCAATATGCCCGAGACCATGAAACAACTTGCCTGGGTGCAGTTCTTTTCCTGGTTCGCACTTTTCTCTATGTGGATCTACACCACACAAGCGGTTACAGGACATGTTTTTGGCACAACCGACCCAACTTCAGAACTCTATAATGACGCTGCCGATTGGGTAACAGTGATGTTCACGGTTTACAATGGGGTAGCTGCTGCTGTTGCATTCTTATTGCCAGTCCTGGCAAGAAGGACCAGCAATAAATTTACCCATATGCTGGCTTTAGTCGCCGGTGGATTGGGATTGATATCCATTTATTTTCTAACAGATAAAGTTGGCCTTTTAATGGCCATGATTGGCGTGGGAATCGCCTGGGCCAGTATTTTATCCATTCCTTATGCGATGCTTTCCGGATCGCTTCCTTCAGCAAAAATGGGGTATTATATGGGAGTGTTTAATTTCTTTATCGTAATTCCGCAAATTGTTGCGGCCACCATTTTAGGATTTCTGGTGAAAGAACTTTTTAATAGCGAACCCGTTTACGCCCTTATCATTGGTGGATTTTCCATGATCCTGGCGGGACTTTTAACACTTAGGGTGAAAACCCAACGTAAAATACAAATAACTGAAAATGCATAAAGGTTTTATTTTCGATTTAGACGGAGTTATTGTGGATACCGCAAAATTCCATTATCTGGCATGGCGAAAACTCGCCAACAATCTTGGGTTTGACATTACAGAGGACCAAAATGAACAACTTAAAGGAATAAGCAGGCTTAGATCTCTGGAAATAATCCTGGAATGGGGCAAGGTAAATCTCTCACAGGATCAGTTTATGGAACAAATGGCCTTGAAAAATGACAATTATCTTTCCTATATTTCTTCAATGACAAAAAAAGACCTCCTTCCGGGAGTATCAAATGTGATTGATTATTTATCTGAAAACAATATTCCTTTTGCCCTGGGATCGGCCAGTAAAAATGCACGAATTATTTTGGAAAAAACAGGCCTCATCCAAAAGTTTAACGCGGTGGTAGATGGGAATGATGTCAGTAAAGCCAAGCCAAATCCGGAGGTTTTTTTAATAGCGGCTTCAAAAATAAAAATAGAACCCGAAAATTGCGTTGTTTTTGAAGATTCTGTAGCCGGAATTCAGGCTGCAAATAAGGCTGAAATGATTAGTGTGGGAATAGGCGAAAAGGACATTTTAAATGAAGCAGATTTTATTTTTTCCGATTTTTCCGAAATTAAAATAGATTTTATAAACCAATTAATAAAAAGCCAGATATGAACCAGGATTATATTATAGCAGATAGCTGGTCCATCATTGAAGATGGATTTGAGAAAGGACTTGTAAAGTCTTCCGAAAGTTTATTTAGCATCGGGAATGGGGTAATGGGACAACGGGCCAATTTTGAAGAACACTATAGCGGGCCTTCATTTCAGGGAAGTTATATTGCAGGAGTGTATTATCCCGATAAAACCAAGGTAGGCTGGTGGAAAAACGGGTATCCTGAACATTTTGCCAAAGTGCTCAATGCTCCCAACTGGATTGGAATTGACGTTCATGTGAACAATGAGGCGCTGGATTTGAATACCTGCAAAAAAGTTGAAAATTTCCGCAGGGAATTAAATATGAAGGAAGGTTGGTATAAACGCAGTTTTACGGCAACGCTTCTTAATGATATTGAAGTAAAGATAATCGCTACCCGTTTTTTGTCCCTGGATTTAGATGAATTGGGTGCGATAAATTACCAGGTCGAGGTCTTAAATTCTGCCGCAAAAATCACCTTTTCTCCTTATCTGGACAACGGAATTACAAATACCGATGCCAACTGGGAAGAACGATTTTGGGAAACCCTTGATCTTAAAACCGAGGAACAGCAGGGTTTTATTATTTCAAAAACCCTAAAAACCGAATTTCACGCCTGTACTTTTATGCAAACGGAAGTATTGCTGAATGATAAAAAAATTGAGGCGAATTTTGAAAAGGAATTACAGGAAAATAAAGTGATGTTTTCTTATTCAGTTGATGTCGAAAAAGGGGATAAGCTGGTCCTTCAAAAATTTGGGGGTTATGTAACCGATATGAACCACAAAAGGGATACATTGATTTCCGTAGCAAAAACAGTACTTTCAAAAGGAATGGCGTTTGGTTTTACAGCATTGCTTCAGAAACAAAAAGAAGCCTGGTCCAAAATCTGGGAAATGGCCGATATTTCCATTGAAGGCGATGTGAAAGCCCAACAAGGGATCAGGTTCAATATTTTTCAGCTCAATCAAACTTATTTGGGGAAAGATGAAAGGCTTAATATTGGCCCTAAAGGCTTTACCGGTGAAAAATACGGTGGAAGCACTTATTGGGATACCGAAGCTTATTGTATTCCTTTTTATATGGCCACAAAAGACCAGCAGGTCGCCAGGAATTTATTGACGTATCGTTACAATCATCTTGAAAAAGCGATCGAAAATGCCGAGAAACTCGGATTCTCAAATGGAGCTGCTCTTTATCCCATGGTAACCATGAACGGGGAAGAAAGCCATAACGAATGGGAGATCACCTTTGAAGAAATTCACCGCAACGGGGCGATGGTTTTTGCCATTTTCAACTATGTGCGCTACACCGGAGATTTTGAATATATCCCTGAAAAAGGACTGGAAGTAATGATCGCTGTCGCCCGTTTCTGGCATCAAAGAGCAAACTTCAGTACGCCAAAAAATAAGTTTGTCATTCTTGGGGTTACAGGTCCCAATGAATATGAAAATAACGTCAACAATAACTGGTACACAAATTATCTCGCAAAATGGTGTATCGAGTATTGTATGGAGATGATCGATAAAGTTAAGGACGGGCACAGGGAAGATTACGACAGAATTATTGGTCATACAAATCTTACTGAAACTGAACTTTTATCCTGGAAAGAAGTTTCGGATAATATGTATTTTCCTTATTCAGAAGAGCATGATGTTTTCCTGCAACAGGACGGATTTTTAGACAAAGAGATCATCCCGGTTGCAAAATTAGATAAGGTAAACCGACCCATCAATCAAAAATGGAGTTGGGACAGGATTTTAAGATCCTGTTATATTAAACAAGCCGATGTTTTGCAAGGTTTTTACCTTTTCGAAGAAAATTTCAACCATAAAACTTTAGAAAAACATTTCGATTTTTATGAACCTTTAACTGTTCATGAATCTTCGCTTTCTCCCTGCGTTCACAGTATTCAGGCGGCGAAACTTGGCAGGACCAAGCAGGCATACCAGTTTTATTTGCGCACCTCAAGACTGGATCTGGACGATTATAACAACGAAGTGAAAGAAGGCTGCCATATTACAAGTATGGCCGGGACCTGGATGAGTATTGTTGAAGGTTTTGGCGGAATGAGGATCGTGAACGATCAACTTTCCTTTCACCCAAGAATCCCTGAACAATGGAAAGCCTATTCGTTTAAGGTGAATTTCAGAAACCAGATCCTTAAAATTGAAGTGGCTTCAAATAAAACAAGCTTCCTTTTGGAAGGGACCGAGCCAATAATTATTTTGGTTCATGGAAAAGATACAGAACTAAAACCAAATGAACTGGTAACAGTATAACAGATGTGAAAAGTGAAGAGTGGAGAGTGAGGAGAGTTTGTGGTTTGTAGTTAAAAGTTGTTGAATTCTATCAGCGGAAATCTGCGGTTTCAATCTGCGTAAATCTGCGGGGAAAAAGGAGACGAGGCTTGGGGCAATCGAAAATTTGTGGGATATTTTAAATATCTGGTCACTAAGTGTTTTTACGGACAAGCGTCCAAAGAATATTTGAAATAAAATATTGATTGTGTTCTAGGAAGGGTGGATTATTCGAATAAAAATGTGTAATTCCTGATTTTAATCCTATTTAACCGCAAAGGGCGCCAAGTAAAAACGTAAAGGACCCAGAGGAAAATTGAAGATATAAATGAAATCACAAATTTAATAACTGAATTGACTTTGGAATTGCAACCGGGCAGCTTTAAAGAGTTGTGATTAAATTGCTTTGCGACCTTTGCGTAAACCTTCGCGAACTTGGCGGTTAAAAAGATAAGCCAACCTTGTTTTCTGCCATTTTATAAAACAGGACCAAAATATTTAAAAATGAATAAAATAGTTTTTTTAGTATTATTTCTCGTAAGCCTGAGCTTTCAGGCTCAAATTAAAAAAGTGGAACCTCCATACTGGTGGGTTGATATGAATCATGATCAGTTGGAATTATTGATTTACGGAAAAGATATTGCTCAGTTTACAGCTTCTGTCGACAATAAAAATATTCAGATAACAGAGGTAAAGAAAACTGAAAACAGCAATTATTTATTTCTGAATTTAGATCTGTCCAAAGCAACTTCGGGTAAATTCAACATCAACTTTTCCAAAAAAGGAAAGCATACCGATTATTCCGTTAATTATGAATTAAAAGAACGAACTCAGGATTCAAAATTGAGGGAAGGTTTTAACAGTTCGGATGTTATTTATTTGATTACTCCAGATCGTTTTGCAAATTCAGATGTGTCAAATGACATTGTAAAAACCATGAACGAAAAAACCATGGACAGAAAGGATGGTTATGGCAGACACGGAGGTGATATCAAAGGAATCACAAACCATTTGGATTATATAGATGAAATGGGATTTACGGCAATTTGGCCATCGCCATTGTTGACCAATGATATGAAGGAAAGTTCTTATCATGGCTACGCCATGACCGATTTTTACCAGGTAGATCCGCGTTTTGGGACTTTGGAAGATTATAAGGATTTGGCCAAAAGCGCAAAAAATAAAGGCATAAAATTAATCATGGACCAGGTTGCAAACCATATTGGTGTTGAACATTGGTGGATGAAAGATTTGCCTGCGAAGAACTGGATAAATTATCAGGATGAGTTTTTAAAAGATAATCTTGTCATAACAAATCACAGAAGGACCACAAATCAAGATGCGTATGCTTCCGTTAAAGACAAGGATTTAATGAGCGAAGGCTGGTTTGTATCTACTATGCCCGATTTAAATCAGCGAAATCCTTTGTTGGCAAATTACCTGATTCAAAATAGTATTTGGTGGATAGAAACCCTCGATTTAGGTGGAATCAGACAGGATACCTACCCATACC
>JAENXB010000267.1 GCA_016649785.1 Flavobacteriaceae bacterium | reverse complement strand
TTTCAGGAAATTATTAGTTTTAGGATATCAATTCTATAAACCATAAAAACCAGAAACTTATGCAAACACAAAGTAACAAATTAGATTTTAATGGACAAAACATTTATGTAGGTTTTGACGTACATTTGAAAAGTTGGAAAGTAACAATTATGACAGAAAAACTTACTCATAAAACATTTTCACAAACTCCTAAACCGGAATTATTAAAGGACTATTTGACAAAAAATTTTCCTGGAGGAATTTATCATTCAGCTTATGAAGCAGGCTTTTGTGGTTACTGGATACATAATAAATTAAAATCTTATGGGATTAATTCCATAGTAGTTAACCCAGCAGATATACCAACAACGGATAAGGAAAAAGTTCAAAAAGAAGATGCCAGAGATAGTAGGAAAATAGCAAGATCATTAAGGAGTGGAGACTTGATTGCTATTCACGTTCCATCTCTAAAGACACTTGATGATAGGAGTTTACTGCGAACAAGGTCAGCGTTGGTAAAGGATTTAGTTCGAAATAAAAATCGCACAAAATCTTTTTTATACTTTCATGGAATTGAGCTACCTGAATCTTTTTCAAAACAAACTGTTTGGTCAAAGAAATTTATAAGCTGGCTGAACGCTATTGAAATGACTGAGCAAAGTGGGAAAGACGCTCTGAATGCAATAGTTGGAGCGAGTACAGATTTAAGAGCATCTATTTTAAGTGTTACAAAACAAATTACAGCATTGTCAAAAACAAAAGAATATCTTGAGCAAGTAACATTACTACGAAGTGTTCCAGGAATTGGTTTATTGACAGCAATGATAATACTAACAGAACTTGAAACAATAAATCGTTTTGAAAGTTTTGACAAATTATGTGGGTTTATCGGTTTAATTCCCTCCACCCATTCAAGTGGAGAGAATGATGTTGTGGGCAATATAACACGCAGAGGTCATAGTATTTTGCGTAGTGCAATTATTGAAAGTGCTTGGGTAGCAGCACGTCTTGATCCAGCATTAACAAAAAGTTATCATGATTATTGTAAACGAATGGAACCCAATAAAGCAATAGTAAGAATAGCAAGAAAATTACTGAATAGAGTTAGATATGTATTAAAAAATAAAAAAAATTATGTGTCCGCAGTGGTTAAATAAAATAAACCTCTATAAAAAAACCTTCAAAGGTGAGACTGCTATTAAAACCTTGCAGTTCCGAATATTTTGGAATCTGCTTCTAACAGGCAGCAGCTCACTACTATAAAAATTAAAGCACGGCAATGCAGCCCGCAATTAATGCGGTTCTGCTGATAGAAGGATGTTTTTATAGATTTGGTTCATTACAATAGTATAGTAAATCTTCGAAAGAGGAATGAGTTTTTATTAGCCATATCTGACATATAATGTTTAAAAAAATAAGGCCCTAATTAAAGGGCTTTATCTAAACATTCCACGTCATAAACCTTATTGCTGTTGAGTTGCTCTCCAGCAGAGCTCAATTCCTCTTCAGATTTACAATGGTAAAGTTAAAAATAATTATTAAAAAAAGTGTCCTGAAACTTGGATTACAACATAGAAGGTTTTAAAACCTGTTAGGTTTTTTTTAGTACCAAAATTCAGTTTAATTCGTTGAGGCTGCTGTTTGTTTCCAGTTCGAAAGGTTCCCGGCTTGCTCTAAAAATACGTGCGGACAAACTTCCTCTTAACATTATTTCACCATCTTTTATTTCCAGCCAGCTTCCTTCCCTTAATCCAACCACCGGCTGTGTATTTATGGCGTGAAATTCGGCAATTCTTGTTTCCCTGGTTTCCCCTTTGTGGGTTGAGTTTTTGTCAGGATCCAGATAATGCGGGTTTAAATTGAAAGGAACAATTCCGAGGGTTTTAAAACTTGGGGGATATATAATGGGCATGTCGTTGGTGGTTTGCATGGTTAGCCCGCAAATGTTTGTTCCGGCACTGGTACCCAAATAAGGAATCCCATCCAGGATTTGTTCCCTTAATAATTCCATGAGATCATTTCTGTAGAGTTTCTCAACCAGTAAAAATGTATTTCCGCCTCCGGTAAAAATTCCTTCAGCTTCTCCTAAAGCTTTTTTGGGATCTTTAAATTCGTGAAGTCCCCTTACCTTAAAAGACATGTTTTTAAAGGTTTTTTTACTGATTCGGTATAATTTTCATGAGAAATTCCGCCTGGTCTCGCATAGGGAATAAATATAATTTCCTTGCATTTTTGAAATAATCCGGAAATTTCGGGAAGTATATATCCTAAATAATTTTGTCCATGTAATGTTGAGGTGCTTGCCAATAATGCGCGTTTCATTCGATTTTTTTGTAAATTTAAGGTTTGTATTGGTTTAACAAAAATTTAAGCCTACCTTATAATTTAAATTGGATTGGGATTGCTAACTTAATGCAATATTGTTCAAAACAGGACTTAATTGAAATTCATTAATAAAACCAGGTTTTTATGTCTAAAAAGACGGGAGGATTAATTTAAAAGGCTAAGTTCTATTTCAAACAGCAATTATTTTTGTATATTTGATGATGAAAACGAGGCAAGAAATAAAGGAATCTTTTAATGAACTTCCAATAAGTATTCAGAACACTTTGCTGGAAGAACTTCTGATGGAACAAGAACTGCAGGGAAAAGTCATCCAAGAAGCAGGTTTGGAAATTTTAAAAAATCGTGATAAAAAGCCGTGCCCACATTGTGCAAGTACAAGGGTTTATAAGCGTGGAAAACAAAAAGGCGTTCAAATGTACCGTTGCAATGATTGCAGCAAATGGTATAGTGAGACAACAGGAACCGCTTTGTACGGTATAAAGATTAAGTCCAAATGGCAATCCTATCTTAATTGTATGGAACAGGGTATACCCATAAAGAAAATAGCCAAAAAACTAAATATCAGTATCCAGACAAGTTTTGACTGGCGACATAAAATATTAAGTTCATTGGATCAATTTGTCCCAAAAGAATTGTCTTCAGAGGTAGAGTGCGACGAACTGGAACTGGCCCTTAGCTACAAAGGAAGCAAAAGTTTGGACAGGGAACCCAGGAAAAGGGGAACCGATTTTAAGCGCAACCAAGGGAAAGGCGAAGTCACAACGGTTCAAGTAGTGACGGCCGTCCAGAGAAACGGTGGTAAATATCTCAAAGCAGTTGCTTCCAAACGCCTTAGCAAAGAAGAAATTGCAAAAGTATTTGATGGAAAGCTATCTGAAAAGACCACTTTAATTACGGATAAACACCCTTCATATAGGGCTTTTGCCAAAGACAATCCAACTA
>JAENXB010000024.1 GCA_016649785.1 Flavobacteriaceae bacterium | reverse complement strand
TCCTTTGCCTATCAGCTTTTTAATTTCGTTATTATGCTCCTGAAATACCTCCAACAACATTCGTTGTTTCTCCCCTTTCCCTAAATAGAGATCTTTTATAGCAGAGGCAGAAATTACCTTGGCTTCCCGAAGGAGCTTATCGTGGATATCATAAAGTTTAGCTTTTACAGTATCCAGGTATCTGTTTAAAGTTTTTATTTCAGAAGAATTCCCCCGGCTCTGATTAGATTCAGAATTCCACTTATTTAATTCAATTTTCCGCCCAGTACTGAATTCGGATCTTTTACTGTTTATGGTAATCCTTGAATAAATAATGGCGCTTTCCTGCTTATTAGAATTTGATCTTTTAGTCTGCTTTTTGGTGATGGAATAATTATAGTTAATACATTTCTTACAAATTTGTAAAGTTCTTTTAGATTAATGCCATAACCATTTTCAACCTTGTTTACCATTGTATCAAATTCAATTAAGGAGTTTGTAAATGGCAAGTCCTCTACCAATATTTTGCTGATTGGATATGTTTCAAAATAGTTAAAATAATCTAATTCAGGTAATGTCCATTTCCATTTTAAAAGTTTTGGGATAGCATTTTCTGACAAATCTGTACTCCCAACAAATAAGCAGTTTTCTATTTTGTTATTATTTAAATCTTCCGAAATTTCAAGATAATGTTCTTTGTATTTATTTTGTCCAATAAAGGTTATGTTGCGAATAGAAATTCCTTTTGCTAAAATGTGTTCTCTTACCGTTTCGTAGTCATTGACAATGTATATCATTGGGTCAATGGGGATATTATCCATTTGTATTCCTGATTTTGCGATATATCGAAATGGAAGCGCTTTGTATATTTTTTCGCCATCTATTTCATACGATTTTAGTTCCTCTTCAATGCTTTTGTCAGTTACAATCACCGATTTATACTTGAATTTTGAAGGTAAATATTTTATCTCTTCCTTTAGAATACTGCTAAAGAATGTCTTATATAAATCGAACTTTAGTTTGACTTGTTGGTTTTTTAAATCTGCGTTTGTTATTATATAAGTTTTTATTGCATTATGGGATATTTCTCCACTCGATTTGGTAATTATTCCTTTTCTTTTATTTTCCCATTCTGCAGTATACGTTTTGCCATTCTTTGATACTATTTTTTTTCGAATACCATCTTTTTGAATAATATCACCTTTGTTAAATTCTGTTGTATCATCAATATAATTGTCTGTAAAATTATAAATAGCAAGGGTAAATATTACAGGGATATAAAATTGCGATTTTGTTTCTCCATTCGGGATATAAATAAGTGAGTTTTTCTTATGTTTTTTGTCTTTAATTGTTTGGTGTATCAAGTAACAGTTAACCAATTCAAAATTTCCAAAGCCTAATTTATCAATATCAAAATATGATTTCAACTTTTTTCCTGAAAATCCAACAAGAACTTCTAAATATTTATTTATATCATCCATTCCAATTTTTTTTAAAATAAGGCTCTGCTAATCTAATTCCGGAACTATTAATTAATTGAAACTTATATTTTCCTTTTTATAGCTCCCCAAATTTTAGAATTATTATTTTAATTCTGTCTTCCTTTTTGCTTATACTCTGATTTTCATATTTTTAGTATAAAAAGAAACAAAAAATGCAGCTTATATTTTCATCAATTTTTAGGCTAATCGTATAAATTTAACGTTTATTAACACACAAACCGCCGGATTCTTAATTTTCATTCGACTCATTTTGGTAAAAGGATAAAAAAAATCATGGTTTTTGGGCTGGCTTTCCCTTTGGGGTCTCGGAATTTCAACAAATGTCTTGCAAATACTATGTTGTAAATGTAGTCGGTTGAAAAATTAATTTTTTTATTTGTTTATAGCCTTATAATATTATTCCCGCTTCATATTCCCCGATAAGTTTTCTTCTGTCTGATGGGATTGGATTAAATAACTGTTAAAATTTAAGTTTTATTTAATCATAACCAACTCAATATTAAAGGTTAATGATTCAAAATAGCCATTTCTGTTTTGTACATTTAAGTTACTAATTTAAAATTTACAGTTATGAGAATGTTAGTTAATGTAACCCTTCCCATTGAGCCGTTCAGTTCAATGGTTAGAGATGGGACCGTGGGCGAGATCCTAGGCCGGGTAATAGACGTTATCAAGCCGGAAAGTATTTATTTTACCGAAATAGAAGGCAATCGGGGAGCCGTGATGATTGTTGATGTTAAAGATACTTCTTCCATCCCATCTATCGCCGAACCCTGGTTTTTAAATTTTGAAGCCATTTGCGAATTCAGAATTGCCATGTCCCCGGATGATCTGATGAAAGCAAACCTCCCTAAACTTGCAGAGGAATGGAGTTGAATTCCAAAGGCTTGAAAAAAAGATAGCAATAAGAGAACCACTTCTCCTAAACAGAAGTGGTTTTTTTATGTGTTATTTTTTTAGTTGATTAAAAAATTAAATCGAATAAAAGATGCCGGATGTTTTTAATATCCGGCTGAAATGCAAATAATTGTTCCAGGATAAATGTCGAATTTTTTAGTAGCCTTTTGAGCAAATTGACAAGCAAATTATGAAAGAGATAATTTCAGGTTAAAGTCATTTTCTAAACCTGTTCAAAGACAAAAATTTTCACTAAAATTCTCATAGCCAAGGCTTTTAATCATGGGCCAAAATATAAATCCCGCCACAAATGGTTTCAACCCTTTATTTTCTTCAGATTCATTTTAGCCATTTTTTATTTTAATATTATTTCAAATTACTGATTTTCATTGCATTACATTCACAATAATCAACCTATAGCCGACAACAAACGCTTACAAGCGATTTTAAACGAAAGTAAATAATTAGAAACCGAATCCCATTTAAGTGCTGTTCTATGTTTGTACCGTTGGATCATAAGATTCAATAGTATTAACTGTTTAACCTTAAAATTTATTATCATGAACGCACTTAGAAACAAAGTACAGTTGATTGGAAGAGTAGGACAAGATCCTGAAATCACAAATCTGGATGCCGGCAAAAAACGGGCGAAATTTTCAATCGCCACCCACGAAAATTACACCAATGCCAAAGGTGAAAAAGTTGAAAACACCGACTGGCACAATGTTGTTGCCTGGGGAAAAACCGCGGAAATCATCGAGCAATTTGTCACCAAAGGCAAAGAAATTGCCGTAGAAGGCAAATTGACCTCCCGCTCCTGGGACGACAAAGAAGGTATTAAACATTACATGACTGAGGTGGTTTGTAATGAGTTGCTCTTGTTGGGAGGTAAGTAATTAATATAAAAGCATCGCCAGGAAAAATCTTCCTGGCGATGCTTTGTTTTTTGAAGAACCCCCTACTTATCCAAAGGGATACTTTTTATCCCATTTTTGAATTCTAATATTCAGGTTATGATTGTCAAAGAAAATATTGCATTACTCTTGATATGTCATTCTGAACGAATGTGAAGAATCCCGCGTTCTCATTGGACGAATCATAAATGAAGGCCAATAACATTTTCACAACGCCGAACCCGAATACTCATAGTATGGGTTGAAATTCCGGCCTTTTATAAAATTCATAATTTTTTTCCTTTCGGATTTTGCTTTTCAAAATTTTTTTCCGCTTTCGCAATTCTCATGATTTCTTTGGCAATATCCTCGGGTGAAAGTATAAAGTCTATGCACCCGCTTTCTATGGCACTCTCCGGCATATCCGGTTGTGATGCCGTATCAGGCTTTTGTGCGATGGTAATTCCACCAACTTCTTTTATGCCGCAAAGCGCTTTTGCACCATCACCGTCATAACCTGAGACAATTACAGCAATGAGTTTGCCGTCCCAATTATTTGTAAGGGACTTCAAAAAAACCGTGATAACGTCCGGCCATCCCCAGGGCTTTGAAATAGGTTTCAGACGGAACTCATCATTAAGAACATGCAAGTCACGCTTTTCCGGGATTATAAAAACATGGTTGGGCTTGATATCCAGTTTTTCCGTGATCAGTTCAACCGGCATCTTTGTATGGCGCGGAAGAATCTCGTGAAGCAGGGTGGCTACGGTTCTTAAGTGATTTACGATAACGATTGCAACCCCCATATCTGCCGGCATATTTTGCAGTAAACGGATATAGGCATCGAGTCCACCGGCTGAACCGCCCACGCAAACAATAGGAAAATCTTTTGCAGTATTTTTTGTTTCCATATAGTCGATTACTTTAGAGGTTAGTCTTTTAACTCAAAGGTAATGGTTTTGCTCATCATAATTATACGGATTCCCGGTATGCGGGTAACATTTATTTTTCTAAACACCTGAACAACTTCGCTAAAAATCAGTACCTAAAAAAAGTGATTTTAAGTTTACAGGATCCCGGGAGGTTCCTATATTATAAATTTCTTCAAAACTCCCGAAACGGAACTCCGGAATGATTTTTATCATTTTAATAAGGGAAATTTACACTTAATTTTAAACAGCTAACAGGCCGAATTGAAATGCCATTTCAAATAAATAATTACTTATGAAAAGGATATACCTGTCTTTGCTGAGCATTTCCCTGGTTTTAATATTATGGCTGAAATGGGAAGAAAATTATTCATTTATGAAACAGGATACCTCATCAATCGATCATTCCGTAACCTTATTTCTGTGTGGGGATGTGATGACCGGCAGGGGCATTGACCAGATCCTCCCATATTCTGTCAAGCCGATACTTTATGAACCTTATGTAAAAGACGCGAGGGATTATCTATACCTGGCAGAGCTCAAAAACGGAAGGTTCAAGTATCCTGTTTCCTTCAGTTATATATGGGGAAATGCGCTGGAAGTATGGAAAAAAATGTCGCCATCAGTAAAGATCGTCAATCTTGAAACCAGTATAACGAATCACGATGAGCCCTGGCCCGGAAAAGGAATTAATTACCGGATGCACCCAAAAAACATAAAAGTCCTGACTTCAGCCGGAATTGATTTTTGTAGCCTCGCCAATAATCATATTCTGGACTGGGAACGACCTGGACTTATTGAAACTTTGGAGACATTAAAAAAATCGGGAATTGTTGTTGTTGTTGGGGCAGGAAAAAATGTCAAAGAAGCTGCAACTCCGGGCATAATTCATGTAAATGGCGGAAGGCTAATTGTGCTGGCTTTTGGAGCCAGAAGCAGCGGTATTCCCAAATCCTGGGCCGCGCAGGAGAATTTGTCTGGAATAAATATACTTCCTGAAGAGATTGAAGCCTCCGTTGATCTGATCAAAAAACAGGTAGCTGAAGTAAAGCAAAAAAACGATATTGTGGTATTTTCGGTGCATTGGGGCGGCAATTGGGGTTATAAGATCCCTTCAGATCACAGGAAACTGGCTCACGAAATAATTGATAAGGCCGGAGTGGATATTGTTCACGGACATTCTTCCCATCATCCAATGGGCATGGAGGTTTATAAGAATAAGCTCATCATTTACGGCGCCGGGGATTTTATAAACGATTACGAGGGCATTACCAGCGATCACGACAATTACCGCGGAGAACTTAGCCTGATGTGCTTTCCTAAAATAAACCAGGTAAATGGCGAGCTGATCTCCCTAAAAATGGTTCCTATGGAAGTTAAAAACTTCAGGCTGAATCACGCGTCCAAACCGGATGCTTTATGGCTGGCAGAAATTCTCGACAGGGAAGGAAGCAAGCTGGGAACTGAGGTGAAATTAAATGATGACAATTCGATGGATCTGGAATGGGATATGAAATAAGAATATGGGTTTTACTTTTTTCAGAAAAGCGACTTCCCTGACACCTTTATACCATACCTTTCCTCTGGTCTTTAATAGGTTTTTCAGCGGCGGTAAACCTGGGAATAAAAGAAGATTTTGGACTTGTGATTGCAGGGATCTTAGGGTCGCTAATTCCGGCGTTTTATAAGCCGAAGTGAAAACAAGAAAATTAAAATCATCGTTTTGATATTTTGACCCTGGATTTTTCCTGGTTTTAGAATGAAAATTGCTCTTAAAATATATGACGGCCTAATTGAATATTTGCTGTGGATTATACTCCAATTCGGTTAATTCAAGGTTCAGCCAGTTGAAATCGCCCTCCGGCAATTTCCAGGTCACTTTGGATTTATACGGAACTTTGATCCCTTCGAACTCCTTATAAGACACCGCTTCTACAAGCCATTTTTCCTTTTGCGCATCTTTCCCTCTGCCATAATACCGTTCGGCTTCAAAGGAATGAAATTCCCCGTTTTTGGTAAAAGTGAACAAGCCTGTAACCTCCTTGTTGTTTAATCTGAAAGTGGCCTTAGCGGAAGTTGCATCCACTTCTTCCCAGGTAATATATTGGTTTAAAGCGGCAGGTGAAAACCAGCAGATCTCCCCCAAAAACCGAAGCATGGTACCCGAATTCATCTTTTCATTTTTTCCTTCATCGACAACCGGGATCAGGGAAAGCAGTTTGATGAGCATCTCCCCTTCTCCATCATAAAATTTATCCCGGCCTGAAAGATGAATTCCCGGAAAAGCGGTTACCTCTGTAACCCAGATAAAAGCAGGGTTTTCCACATCAAAATATTGTTCAGCGGTGAACTGCATCCATGTTCCATCGGGTTTGGTTTTCATTTCACCCTTTTGTTTTAATCGTAGCGAAACAATTTTCGGTGCTCCTGCTACCCCTGAATTTTCCATCCATTTTTGTACGATTTCCGGCAAATGGGCCAAATCATCTTTATTGATCTTCCCATCGGTTTTTTTTGGAATATTTGACAGCAGCTCCTTTGCTTCTTTTTGAACCATGCTATCAAATTGGAATTTCCCCAGTGCAGGAATACTGAACAAAAGAATGATAATATTTAAAATTGTGCCGAATTTAGCATCCTGCCAATAGATAACAATGAGAGTTTGGGAAAGCATCACCGCCGCAATTACAAAAAAAAGGCCACCATGGTTTGTTGAAAATCATAAGGATAAAAACAGCCATAAGTTTCCCAAGGACTTTGGAATTTCAAGGGAAAGTTGTGGAACTTCGGCCAGGTGGTAAGATTTTACAAAACCCAGGATATGGATAATTCCGTGTAATAAAAGGATGATAAGAAAAGCTGTTTTCATTTAAATAGTTCAAATATTGTTTGAATTCTCAACCGATTTTCGGAGTTTCAAACCGAGAAAGATCAATGCACTTCCAATGAGATAATAGGTAATATGTGTTAGCGGGTAAAAAAGATTGATATTGATTATCAATTCCGCAGTAAGCCATATTATAAGAATCATGCCCTGTATCACTATTAAATACATATAGTATTTCACTTTAAAAAGAGTGAGAAAAGCTATGAGGAGGGCAGGTATTCCATTGATAATTAACAGCAGGACCCCCGGGATCAAATAATTTTCGAAAGGTGTGGAAATCAATAAACCCGGAGGCATTTCAAGCGATTCTCCGGTTGGATCGGTGATCAAATAATAACTCCCAAAAAGGGCCGATATCCCCAAAAAGAACAAAAGGATCAAGGCCCATAAACTCCATGTCTTTGCCATAATGACTTGGTTTTAAGTTCCGAATATTACTAATTTATCAGCACTTCCTTTAAAGGTCTTCTGAAGGAATATGGTCGTTTTTCAGAATATCCGATCCTGATAATCAAAAGCGGTTGTTCTCCAGGATTTAATTGAAGTTCTTCTGCCAATTTTTTTCTTGCCGCGATCTCCTCACAAGCCGAATTGATATGAGCATGGTTAATATTTAAGGGGAGTTGCCGTTATTGCGACTCTTTGAAAGCTCCTGCCCAGATTGACCCAGGCCTCCTTGTTATTCTCTTTTGCTATAAAAATGAGAATTCCCGATGAATTTTTCATCAAATTTACATTCTTTCTGGCTTCCCTTTTTGGGTCCAAAGTAAGGTTCAGAAATAATTTTCCAAGCCATTTCGGAACCGATGGACTCCCAATGGCACGGGAATATAATCCATCCCCTGTTTTTTTGGCTGTCTTCCTGTTAAACCTTATCCATTGCATAAGTTCCTTTATAAATCCCTTTTTTGAGAGTTGCAATACGGTTGCTCTTTTTGTAATTTCGATAACAGGTTCTATTTGACCCGGTTCTGTAAACAACAAGAATAAAACCTGGTCCTGATTTCCAGCCTCATTTAATTTTTCAATATGTGCGGGTGGAATAACAGCCTTGTTATATTTATTTCGGGTGGATTGCCGGATTTCGATGTTTTTAAAAAGCCGGTCGTAATTTTGATTATTCCCCGAAGAAAACTCTACCCGGATGGATTCCTTAAAAGGATCTTCCATCTTCATTTCAATATCAGTATCAGTATGATAACCAAAATACCCGGCGGCAATTATCAAATTTTCCAACGCACAGCCCAAACTGATAAAAAGTTCATGATTATCCGGGTCGGCAACAGGTAAAATACGTTCGTAATCAGGAAAAATAGTGATGCTGTTCTCTTCCAGCTTAAACTTCCAGGGTTGTGAATTATGGCCAGAAGGAGCTTTGATAGCATATTTTATCAGATTTATTAAATCCTGCTTTTTCATTTCGCCCTGTTTAAGCTGTTTACTTTATCAACTAATAATTAAAACCTGAAATTAGGTTTTAATTATTAGTGATAATCTTAGAATGACAGTTGTAATTCCTCTATTAAAACTATCATTCTGTTTATTTATAAACAATGACAAAAATCATTAATAATATCTATTTCGGCTATGAAGATAGAAGGTCCGTTTTTAAAAAATGTCTGACTGGAAAATCTAAACTTTTTCTTCATTGCGGGGGTTCATGCAAAACCAATAAAGGTATTCGTGATCTGTTTATAATTTTGGAAACAGAAGAACCAAATAAAACCCTGTCCAAAAACAACTCTTTTTTTGCGGAGATCACGTTCATATCTATCCCCATGATCTGTACCAGGCTATTAATTGCGTCAACAGTATGAACCTCACTTAGCATATGAATTTTAGGTTTTGTTCCCTTAAATGATCTCTCTATTTTTTTTTCTTCTTTGGCCAAATCATCAGAATTTGCATTCTCTTTCTTCATTCTGAGGATATCTAAGGATACTTTGTGTTTGGCCATAAGGCTGATCAATGGTTTTATAGCTGATGGATTAAATTTATCTTCAGTATCCAGGGTTAAAAGTATTTTTTTAAAACCTTTGAAAACAACGCCTTTGGGTACAACCAGTATCGGGCAATCCACTTTTTGGATCACCTTCTGTGTATGGGTCCCGAAAACCACCTCTTTCACCCCTTTAGAGCCTTCGGTTCCCATTACAATAAAATTGATCTTATTTAATTCTACAACCTGATTAATTGCATGGGAAAATTCATCATAATCGGCAATGCCTTTAAACCTGTACTTTTTGTCCTGATATTTTTGCTCCAGTTGATCTATGAGTACATCAAGTTTTATTTTTTTATTGAGAAGCAAGGAGTCATAAATAGATTCTTCTCCGGAAGCCTGCCAGAGATCACCCGTTGTATATTTCCCGGCAGGGTAAATATTTAACAAATAAAAGGTACAGGATCCACCTTTAAAAAAATTCAAGGCATATTCCAAAGCATTCCTGGCAGTTTCGGAAAAATCGGTCGGTAAAAGTATTTTCTTCATGATGCCTTTTTTAACAATATTAAAAATACAAAAGGAATACCACAATTATTATGATTTTTGTCATTAGGGATTTTTTTCGTAAACGAAATAAATCCCTAATTTTATATATTACAATTAGTGATAACTGGTTATATATTAATTTGATGATAATTATTGACAATCACTTTTTTTTCTGACATAAATAAACCACTCCTTATTAAGAGTGGTTTTACTGTTTTTATATAAGAAATCCAAAGATTGGTGGGCAGACGCCCAAATAAAAATTCCAAGCACCAAATTCCAAAAAAAGAAAAAAATAACGAGGCATCCCGATGCTATCGGGACGGGGAATTAAACCCAAAGAAATTAAATCTCATAGAAACCTATATAAATTGAAAAAAGCTTTGGGAGAAAGACGAGTTTAGTTAAATTTGAAAAATTTAATTAATAATCCTTTTTATTATGCTTCAACCCGTTAAAGAAACCATACAAACCATACAAGAAAACAAGCTTTTATCCCTTGAAGAAATAGAAAAATCAAAGTATATTTTTGGACGGTCCACACATGTTTTACTATCACAAGGAAGGGAAAGGATTACGTTACAAATAGAAGATGAAGAGGAAACTATTACGGTTCAAATTCATGACGAAGCAGGCTCTGGTTTAAGCGCTAAAGTCAATGGGAGTTATACAGACTGGAATGTTTACAGTTTAGCGGCTTTATATGTTATAGAAGATGAGTTTGAAGAGGATATACTCTCGGAAGGTATAAAATACACTCGGGAAGGTATGCGGAAACGGGTGTTGGAAGAGCGTTGGGATAAAGCTAAAAAAGCAAATTACAAGGTGAAGTTAGCCACCAATTTGTATGGAGAACATAGCCTTATAAACGAAAAAGGGCAGACCTATAAAATTACACTTCGAGATTTTAAAAACAAAACAGGATACATCAATAATATAGATTGGAAAACCAATAAATTGGGGACTACAAAACACATTATGTATTTGTATAATTACCTTGAAGAACATAAAAGTAAAACCAAACGATTAGCTAAAAACTATCCGTTTATAGAAGTCTATACAGACCCGTTGAATGCGTATAAAATATCTTGGTTTTTTCCTGAAGAATTACAAGCAGAAGAAACACAATTATTAGAATCCTATTTTGGAACCAATTCCTTTATTGAAGACACCCAAATTGTATCCTTTTTTTCTTTTATTAATAAGTCAAAAGATTTTCAACGTATAAAAATAAGGGAAGAAGTTTTTGAGAAAATCGAAGCTTATTTTGAAACCACGGAGTTGGAACAAATAAAGAAGCAAACCACATTAGATTACGCTTCTATTAACGCCACATTATATCCCTACCAAAAAGAAGGTGTTGCCTTTTCAGTATTTAAAAAAGGAGTTATTATCGCAGATGACATGGGGCTTGGTAAAACCCTGCAAGCCATAACGACGGCTATCTTAAAAAAGGAGGTTTTTAATTTCAAGAAAACACTTGTTGTTTGTCCTGCCTCGGTAAAGCATCAGTGGAGAAATGAGGTTTTGAAATTCACCAATGAAAAAGCCATTGTTGTTGAAGGACTTCCTGAAGATCGAAGTAAATTATATCAAAATGACACCAGCCTTTTCCACATCATTAATTACGAAACTGTATTACGGGATTTGCCCTATATAAATAAATCCAACTATGATTTTGTCATATTGGATGAAGCTCAGAAAATCAAAAACTACGAAACCCAAACCGCAAATGCGATAAAGGCAATACATAAAAAACACGCCTTGGTTATCACGGGTACGCCATTAGAAAACAAGCTACTGGATTTGTATTCTATTGTTCAGTTTTTAGACCAAAAATTTTTAGCCCCACAATGGGAGTTTTCTTATCAGCATTGTATTTTCGATACCAAGCACAAAAACAAAATTGGTGGCTATTATAATCTTCAACATTTAAAAAAACGCTTAAAATCCATACTTATACGAAGAGAAAAACAAGAGGTCTTTGAGCAACTGCCCAACGTGATCCAAAAAGATGTTTTTGTAACACTTTCTGATGAGCAAGCAAGCTTACATGGCAGTTTTGCAAGAGGTATTGCTTCTATTTTAGCTAAGAAATTTAAAACCACCTACGATTGGCAAAAACTGATGCACTTACTTACCAATATGCGCATGGTTTGCGACTCTAGTTATTTAATTGACAAAGAAACACATCATTCGCCAAAATTAGTGGAGCTTAGAGATATTTTAATTGAAAAACTGGCAATTAAAACCAACAAGAGAAAAGTTATTATATTTTCGGAATGGGTTACAATGCTCAAACTTATTGGCGATATGCTTACAAAAGAAGGTATCACTTTTGTGAAACTTACTGGGAAAGTACCTGTTAAAAAACGTGGCGATTTAATAAAAGAGTTTGAAGATAACTCTGATTGCAGTGTGTTTTTATCAAGCGAATCCGGCGGTGCAGGACTAAATCTTCAAATGGCTGATACCGTTATAAATTTTGAATTACCGTGGAATCCTGCTAAGAAGAACCAGCGCATAGGCAGAATAGACCGAATTGGCCAACAAAAGCAAAAATTGCATGTTTTCAATTTATTGTCTTATCAATCTATAGAAATGAAAATTGCCACGGGCTTACTGCTCAAGCAAAATCTTTTTGAGGGTGTTTTGAGTTCTGGGAACGTTACCGATGAAGTTGATTTTTCTGAAAAAGGGAAATCTCAGTTCATAAAACAACTGGAAGAAGTCATAAATGATGATGGTTTTTCTGCCAACATGGAAAGTGAAGTGGATATAGAAAACCAGGAAGAAGAAATCTTAGAGGAAACAATTCCCGAAATTGATGTGCAACCCAATAAGATATCAGAAAAAGAAAATAATAAAGTGCCACAAAAACACCTTTCAAAAGAAGGAGAAATGATTCCAAAAAGAGAAGCTAACATACAGCAAATGGAAGAGGTAATGACAAAAGGCATGGAATTTTTAACGGGCATTTACAATATGAGTACAGGCAACAAAATAGATGCCAATGGAAAACCGAAAGTAGCAGTAAATAAAGAAACTGGAGAAGTTTCCATTACATTCAAAATGGATTTTTAAAACGTGAAGAGTGTCATTCCGGGACCCGTGTTAATTTTTTTTAACCAGCATATGAAATGACGTGTTAGAGTATATGCTTAAAAGGATAATCCTCGACAAGCTACCATTGACGTATTTTTTAAAACACTTCGGAATCGTCATCAACATTTATAAGCTTTTCTAACAGCTCTTTCGTTATCAATTTGCTTAATCCACAACAATTGTCATTGATCCGATAATTATTGAAATCACTTTTCTTTTTTACTGACATAAAAAAAACCACTCTTTAATAAGAGTGGTTTGGCTGAAATATATAAAAGTATTGGGGTAAAATTACTTAGGAGAAATCTGGCCTTTAAACTATAATTTTCTCTATTCTGAGAAAAGTATCCAGGCTTTCGGCAATTTTAAAACAATTGCTGACTTTTGAAATTTCATTGCAACTTCTTTTATCCATTGATTGAGCTTTACAATCGAAATCTGACAGATCCACTTTTTGGAAATTTTTATTGATTTTTTTGCATTCTTCAAAAAGGACGTCGATGGTTTTATAATTTCCCGGTTCAACTCCTTGTTGCAACAGGTATCCTTTTAAATAGTTCTCAATAGCATGCTGTGAATTTTTACAGACTAAAAAAGATACCATATCTTCCTCGGGCCTATATAATTCCTGGTTGGCTTCATTTAATTTTTCAATCGCGTGATCAAAAAATTTATTGTCTTTCGCTTTCATCTTTTTAGGTTATTAATTTAGCGGACTCCCGATGGCCGGGAGCAACATCCACTTAATCATTTTCCCTTATGAGAAACCAATTTTTCCGGGATGTTTCGTTAGTAAAATTCTTTAATAGTTAAGACCTGCATTTACCGCAGGATGATAGAATTTACCATAACAAATTTAGTATCCTAATCCCGTAATATGGGGAGAATCAGGCTGTAATATTTGCTATGGTAATATCCCAATCAATAAAAATCCTTTATTACCCGGACAACGCTGCCTGTAGGGAGGCAGCAGGCTGTCAGGGAATGTATTCATATTAAGTTACATATTTCTGTAAAGATCCAGTCTCTCCCATCTTGTATCCACTTCTTCCTGTGCCTTTTTAAGCAATTCTGCTCCTAATTCCGGGTCATTTTTCACCACTTGGGTAAAACGGCCTTCGTTATACATAAATTCACTTATAGGTGCAGTAGGCGCTTTGGAATCCAATTTGAACTTTTGTCCTTTTGGTTTGGAAGGATCAAATCTAAAGAGTGGCCAATACCCGGTTTCAATGGCTTTCTCTTGTTGTGAAACTCCATGTTTTAATTCATACCCGTGCTCAACACAGTGGGAATATGCAATTATTAATGATGGTCCGGGATATGCCGCAGCTTCTTCAATGGCTTTTAGGGTTTGCAAATTTTTTGCGCCTATCGCCACCTGTGCTACATATACATTCTCGTAAGAAATTGCCTGAAGTGCCATACTTTTTTTACCGGTTCTTTTACCTGAAACAGCAAATTTAGCGCTTGCACCCAGGGGAGTGGATTTGGACATTTGCCCTCCGGTATTAGAATAAACTTCTGTATCCAATACCAATATATTGATATTTTCTCCGGTTGATAAAACGTGATCAACACCGCCATATCCAATATCATAAGCCCATCCGTCACCACCAATTATCCAGACTGCTTTCTTGCGAAGATATTCGGTCAATTGATTTAACTTGACTGCATTATCATTGTTATCAATAATAGAGAGGGTTTCTTTAAGTGCTTCGATTTGAGCAAACTTCTCGTTTTTTTGAGCTTCGGTTTCTTCAGGATTGTTTAATAAAGATTCTACTAATTCACTTCCAACCAGTACTTCTATGGATTTTAAAAGATCCACCGCTATTTCCTGTTTTTTGCTCAGGGCCAGTTTCATCCCTAAACCAAATTCGGCATTGTCTTCAAACAGTGAATTGGCCCAGGCTGGACCCCTTCCAAATTGATTGGTTTTGTATGGGGTAGTTGGCAGGTTACCTCCGTAAATAGAGGAACATCCGGTGGCGTTGGAGATTAAAATACTATCGCCAAACAGTTGGGTAAGCAATTTAATATAAGGTGTTTCTCCACAACCAGGACAAGCTCCAGAAAATTCAAATAAGGGTTCTAAAAACTGAGATCCTTTTATGTTGGATACTTGCAATTCTGCTCTTTCATAATAGGGCAAATTAACAAAATAATCCCAGTTCACATTTTCCTCCACATCAACATCGAGTTTTTTCCTCATATTGATGGATTTAAAATTTTCGATCTCTTTGCTCTCGGCCGGACAAACAACTACACAAAGTTCACAACCTGTACAATCCTCGGGAGAGACCTGTAAAATATAAGATTCTTTGTCGCTTGAAAAAGGTCTTCCTTTTGCCGAAACGGTTTTTAAAGATGAAGGCGCGTCCACTAATTCTTCATTAGAAAGGACCTTCGCCCGAATGGCTGCATGTGGGCAAATAGCAACACATTTATTACATTGTGTACATAAGTCGGCGTCATCCCAAACTGGAATAAAATCGGCTATCCCTCGTTTTTCGAATTGTGTTGTTCCTGTTGGGAAAGTACCATCAATTGGGAAAGCACTCACAGGAAGTTCATCTCCCATTCCGGCTAAAATTTTTCCTAGGATCTCTTTTACAAATGGATCTTCGGTACCGGTCATCATCGGTTTTAATTCCCTGTTGTTTGTAGACTTTAACGGATAAATAACCTTTTGAAGATTTTCCAATGATTTATCAACGGCATCAAAGTTCATTTTTACGATCTTATCCCCTTTTTTGGAATATGATTTTACAATGGCATCTTTTATTTTCTGAATGGCTTCATTTTTTGGTAAAACCCCTGAAATAGCGAAGAAACAGGTTTGTAAAATAGTATTTGTCCTTTTGCCCAGGTTCACATCCTGCGCGACTTTTGTGGCATCAATAACATAAAATTCCAATTCGTTTTCCACTATTTTTTCCTGCATTTTTTTAGGCAATTCATCCCAAATTTCTTCATTGGAAAACGGTGAATTTAAAAGGAATGTTCCTCCTTTTTTAATATTCTTTAGAATGTCATATTTATCGACAAAATTAAATTGATGGCAAGCAATAAAATCGGCCATATTTATTAAATAGGTAGAAAATATTGGTTCCGGTCCAAAACGAAGATGCGATACAGTTTGCGATCCCGCTTTTTTTGAATCGTATACAAAATATCCCTGAACATAATTATCGGTAGTTTCACCAATAATTTTAATTGAATTTTTATTCGCTCCAACTGTTCCGTCAGATCCAAGGCCATAAAAAATACAGTTAATCGTTGTTCTTTTGGCTTCAAACTCCGGGTTGTAGGATAAACTTGTAAAAGTTACATCGTCGTTTATTCCAATGGTGAAATGATTTTTAGGCTTGTCTTTTAAAAGTTCATCGTAAATCCCTTTTACCATGGCAGGGGTAAACTCTTTTGAAGACAATCCGTAACGTCCGCCAATTATAACCGGCATTTCACGGTCGCTTTCCGCAAAGGCGGTCACAACATCCAGATATAAAGGTTCACCTGTACTTCCTGGTTCTTTTGTCCTGTCTAAAACAGCTATTTTTTTAACTGTTTTAGGTAATTTTTCTATAAAATGTGAAATAGAGAATGGTCTGTACAAACGAACAAACAGCACTCCAATTTTTTCGTCTGTATTAGCCAGGGTTTCAATTGTTTCCTTAACCGCGCCTTCTCCGGAACCCATAATTATTATAACACGTTCCGCTTCCGGGTCTCCTAAATAATAGAACAAACTGTATTTACGACCGGTATGTTCATAGAATTCATCCATTACTTCCTGAACTATTCCCGGAACTTTATCGTAAAATAAATTTGCCGCTTCCCGGGATTGAAAGAACACATCGGGGTTTTGAGCCGTTCCTCTTATAACAGGATGATCTGGATCCAGGGATCTTTTTTTGTGGTCCATGATGTTTTCTTCCGGCATCATAGCTTTAATTATATCATCAGGAATAGAATCAATTTTCGCAATTTCATGGGAAGTTCTGAAACCATCAAAAATATTTAAAAATGGTATTCTTGACCGCAAGGTTGCTACCTGGGAAATTAATGCGAAATCCTGCGCTTCCTGCACAGAACCTCCAAACAACATTGAAAATCCGGTTTGTCTTGCCGCCATTACATCTGAATGGTCTCCAAAAATAGAGAGTGCATGAGTTGCGATGGTTCTGGCCGCAACATGTATTACCGAAGGCAATAATTCCCCTGCTATTTTATACATATTAGGGATCATCAACAACAATCCCTGTGAGGCTGTAAAGGTAGTTGTCAATGCTCCTGCCTGGAGAGATCCGTGAACAGTACCCGCGGCACCACCTTCACTTTGCATTTCTACAATCCTGGGGATATTGCCCCAAATATTTTTTTTGGATTTTGAACTGTAAACATCTACGTGTTCACCCATTGGGGAAGCTGGGGTAATAGGATAAATAGCACAAACTTCATTGGTCTTGTGCGCAACTCTTGCAACCGCTTCATTCGCGTCACAAATCAGCTTTGGGAAATTTTTTTTCATTTTGAATATATTATATTAACACGCCTTGATTTTCAAAAAAGAAAACTCAATTAATTAACTTTATGCATTTCAAAAAGGAATGTCATTAAAGTTCTTGTTGCTTAATGAAATGCTAAGGCAGGTTTTTCCGAAAAATTAAAGGAAAATTATTCAGATAATTTTCCTTTTTAATTGCTTATTCAGCGTGCATCCAGGCTTTCTTTTCTAAAAGTTCAGCTTCAGATTCCACATTATCCTCATCGGGAACACAACAATCTACCGGGCATACTTTTGCACATTGAGGTTCGTCAAAGAAACCTTTACATTCGGTACACTTATCAGCAACTATAAAATAAAACTCATCTGAGATTGGTTCATGTTTTTCATCGGCATCAACTTCTTCCCCACCAGGTGTAGTTACCGACCCGCTTAAAGATGTTCCATCGGAATAAGCCCATTGCTCATCCGGTTCATAAATTGCATTATTTGGGCATTCTGAGATGCAGGCATCACAGTTAATACATTCGTCTGTTATGATAATAGCCATAATTTCAATTATTTAAAAAATTATAATGGGTAAATTTATTGAGGTTTTTCGTGTTTTTATATGACAAGAATCATATTTCAATGTAAAAAGTGAGATCTTATATTTATGTAAAAAGTTGAGATTATATTTGATGCTAATTTTTGAAGGTGAAGCATTTAACTGAAATGCTGATATATGACTATCATCATATTTTTTTCGGAAAAGTGAATTTATATTTGAGGCCTATTAAAAAAAATAATTCCAAATTATGATTACAAATACAGATACAGGTAAAGTGGAACTTCAACCTGAAGTACTGGAAGCGGTAGTTGTCCGTTTTGTTGGTGATTCAGGTGACGGAATGCAGCTAACAGGAACTCAGTTTACTGGTACTTCTGCTATGTTTGGTAATGATATCGCTACCTTTCCCAACTATCCTTCTGAAATAAGGGCGCCTCAGGGAAGTTTATATGGCGTTTCAGGATTTCAGGTCCATATAGGTAGTGTTGAGGTGAGTACGCCCGGAGACAATGTAGATTTGCTTGTCGCCATGAACCCCGCCGGATTAAAAACCAACCTATACGCAGTAAAACCCGGGCACACAATTATTGTGGACACCGATTCATTTACAAAAAAGAATTTAGAAAAAGCAGAGTACAAAACCAATCCGTTGGAAGATGGAAGTCTTGAAAACTATCGGGTTATTGAAGTTGCAATGAGTTCTTTGACCAAGGAAGCATTAAAAGATGTTGAAGGATTGGACAATAAATCCATTACCCGAAGCAAAAACATGTTTTCCTTAGGAATGATTTACTGGATGTACAATCGTTCAACCGAACATACCGTTGGATTTTTCAATAAAAAATTCAAATCCAAACCTGAATTAATTGAGGCAAATACGAAAGTACTAAACGCAGGATTTTATTATGCCGAAACTTTAGAACTCATCCCTAACTCTTACACGATTTCCCCTGCAAAACTTGCCGCCGGAACCTACAGGATCATTATGGGTAACACCGCAACTGCCTGGGGATTATTGGCTGCTGCAGAAAAATCCGGATTAGAATTGTTTTTAGGATCCTATCCTATTACTCCGGCTACCGATATTTTACACGAGCTTGTTAAACACAAACATTTTGGAGTAAAAGCTTTTCAGGCAGAAGATGAAATCGCTGGTGTTACATCGGCAATTGGCGCTTCTTTCGCCGGAGATCTGGCCGTTACAACAACTTCAGGACCCGGTTTGGCATTAAAAGGCGAAGCAATTGGCCTGGCGATGATCATTGAATTGCCCTTGGTTATTATTAATGTACAGCGTGGTGGGCCATCAACCGGATTACCCACAAAGACAGAACAATCAGATCTTCTTCAGGCTATGTATGGCAGAAATGGTGAAAGCCCTGTAATTGTTATTGCAGCGAGCACCCCCGGAAACTGTTTTAATTTTGCTTATGAAGCCGCCAGACTTGCTTTGGAACATATGACCCCAGTTATACTTTTAACTGATGGATATATCGCAAACGGATCGGCTCCATGGAAAATTCAACGTGTAGCCGATATGCCTGAAATTAAAAATCGCAAGATCACGGAAGTCAAAGAAAATTGGCATCCTTATAACAGGGACGAAAAAACCCTGGCTCGTGATTGGGCTATTCCGGGAACTCCGGGATTAGAACACAGAGTTGGTGGTTTGGAAAAAGACAGTGTAACCGGAAATGTTTCATATGTGCCGGAAAATCACGAAAAAATGACTCATACAAGAGCTGAAAAGATCAGGTTGGTTCAAAATAACATCCCCGATTTAAAAACCGAATTTGCCGATTCAGGAGATTTACTGGTGATTGGATGGGGAGGAACTTATGGTTCTTTACATTCCGCAGTAAAACAAATAAATGATGAAGGCTATAAAAATATTGGATTTGCGCATTTCAATTACATAAATCCGATGCCGAAAAATACGGAAGAAGTTTTGTCCAGATTCAAAAAAATTATTGTTTGCGAACTAAATAGTGGTCAATTTGCTGGTATTTTAAAGATCAACCACAGCAAATTTGAATTTTTCCAACACAACAAAATTCAGGGCTTACCATTTTCTAACGACGAACTAATTGAACAATTTAAAAAATTAGTATAATTATGGAAACTACAGCTGTAAAAAAATATACATTCAAGGATTTTACAAGTGATCAGGAAGTACGATGGTGCCCTGGTTGTGACGATTACGTAATTTT
>JAENXB010000005.1 GCA_016649785.1 Flavobacteriaceae bacterium | reverse complement strand
TTTCGCAATTTTCTATCTGTAATTCCAAAGTTCCGGTTTCAATTTCTCCCGAAATGAAATAAATTTTACAGGGTTCCTCTTTTGTCTTGCTTTTTCCGAAATCTACATTTCCATCATCCAGAATTGCAGAAACCGAAGAGGTGTCAATTTTATTGGCTTCAAAAAATTGAATTGTTTCAGCAGAAAAGCTTCTTTCTTTATTTCGAATGTTTTTTAAAGTTCGAGCATTGGGAGAATAATCACAAGATGCTCTTTTTCCTCCAAGAAAAAATATCAAAATAATAATCCCCATAATAAGGCCTACAGAGAAATAACCTAAACGGTAAATAAATTTCATTTAAAATATTTATTATCCAATTTCTATCTTCCTAATTATAAAAAGAGGGTTGTTTTTTTTGTTAACTGCCCATTATGGGCTTAGAAAATCAGTAAATTGATATCCCGGTAAGATAGATCGAACCAATCGGCAATAGCTTTGTTGGTTAAAATTCCGTGGTAAAAGTACAATCCATTTCGCAAACCCTTGTCAAATCTCAGGGTATTTTCAAATCCACCTTCTTCGGCTATATGCAAAAGATAAGGAGTAAATATATTGCTGATTGAAACCGAGGAAGTTTTTGCATATCTGGAAGGAATGTTGGGTACGCAATAATGAATGACTCCATGCTTTATGAATATAGGCTTGTCGTGAGTAGTGATCTCGCTGGTTTCTATACAGCCGCCCATATCAATGCTAACATCTATGATCACGGCCCCATTTTTCATGGTTTGCACCATGTCGTCTGTGACAAGAACCGGGGAACGGTTTTTTCCACGGACTGCACCAATTAATACATCACAGCGTTTTAAAGCTTTGCCCAGGTTTTTTGGCTGAATGGTGGAGGTATAAAACAACTGACCAACATTGGATTGAATGCTCCTCAGCTTGGTAAGGCTGCTGTCAAAAACCTTTATATTCGCTCCCAATCCTATGGCCGATCTCGCCGCAAATTCCCCAACCGTTCCCGCGCCTAAAATAACGACTTCTACCGGAGGCACACCGCTTATATTTCCAAACATAAGGCCGTTTCCTTCGGCGTTGTTGCTCATAATTTCTGAAGCTATCAAAACACTGGCCGTTCCCGCAATTTCGCTCAAAGCTCTCACCGCCGGATAGCTGCCATCTTCATCTTTTATAAATTCAAAGGCCAAAGCAGTAATGCGTTTGCTTGCCAGTTTTTGAAAATATTCCTTGCACTGGGTCTTAAGCTGTAATGCTGAAATGAGCGTGGATTGCGGATTGATCATCTCCAATTCTTCAATAGAAGGCGGTTCAATTTTGAGGATGGTAGGGCAGGAGAAGACCTTTTTTGTGTCTTTGGTGACTTCGGCTCCGGCATCAGAATAGTCCTTGTCGCTAAACTTGGCCCATTTCCCGGCATTTGATTCTATCATCACCCTGTGACCGTGAGCGGTTATTGCCCCAACGGCATCCGGGGTTAGACAGACCCTTTTTTCCTGGAACGAAGTTTCTTTGGGAATCCCTATAAACAGGTCGCCTTTGTTTTTATATACTTCCAGGGTTTCTTCCTGAGGAAGGAGTTGTTCCCTTGTAAATGGTGAGATTTGTTTGCTCATGTTGCGTCGTTACTAAAAACTTAAATTACAACTATTTTGGGCAAATATAAACGGAATTTTTGATTAAAGTTTGCGGTAATAATCTTCTTCAGGCTCATTTGCCGCAGCTGGATTTTCCTGGCGGAAAAACTCCAGTTCCTTTTCCTCCCGGGTGGACATATTGTTGAAGATGGATACATCGGTTTCATTGAGTTCGCTGAGATCTATGCCATAAATACGGTCAAAAATTTGAATCCGGACTAAGTAAACTATGACTAAAATTATAAAAAAGAAGGGGGCCAGGTAAATTAGTCCATCGATATCCATAAATCGTGCGGCATCCATATAAACATCTTCATAAAATGCCACTACCAATTGAAATGTGTACATGGCAATTGGAATTAAAATGACGTGATACCACCAATGCTTGCAGGTAAAGAACCAAATAAATAATAACATTAATGGAGTAATTTTTCCCAAATACGTCCAGGCTGCTGTTAAAACATTTTCATAATATTTACTTTCATATATAAAAAAAGAATTTTCCCAGACGGGCCCGTCCGGGAAAATTTCATATAAGTAAAATAAATAAGGTGAGAATGCTATTAAGAAAGCTATTACACTACCCAGCAGCAGGAACCCTGATGGTTGTTCTATCAACTGCTTGTTTTTGAATTTGATCATTGTCATTGTTGTTTTCTGTAGTTGAAGTTACAAAAAAAGTTGCTCCAAAAATGGCTGCGGCGAATAAGATAGCTTTAATTTTCATAATAAATAGGGTTTATGTTATTGTTTCGTTTTGATTTCTGAAACAAACCTATAGAATTATAAAACACTAATTGTAAACGTCTTAATTGTATCTTTGCGCCCTTTTTCAGGCAAATAATTGCCCTTATTTTCGGCAAAAACTCTTGTCAAAAATAAGCTAAAAATCAACATATTTCGTTGAGCTACTAAAATAATAAAAATAGACCTTTCATATAAGTAAAAATCGTGTTATTTTTCTTACAAATTTTATTTGGCATAAAATAAGCAGAAGCTTTGCGGTTTTAACAAAACTTTAACTTTCTCGTATTTTTATATTCTATAAAAACCTCCACTTTTTGCATATCCACTTCCAGTAAGTTTTCTATTTTTTGCGGCCATTCTATCAATTTCCAGGAATCGGAATCCAGATAATCCTCAAATCCCATATCAAGGGCTTCGGTTTCATCTTCTATCCTGTAAAAATCAAAATGATAAATCTTGCCTTGATCGGTGTGATATTCATTGACCAGGGAGAAAGTTGGGCTGGAAACAATGTCATCAGAACCAAGCGCTTTGATAAGTGCTTTGATAAGGGTGGTTTTTCCGGCTCCCATCTCCCCATAGAACAGTAAAGTTTTGCTCTTTACTTCGGAAAGTAACTGCTTGGCTATATTGTCAATTTCTGACAACTCGTAGGTTAAGGTCATTCAAAACATGATTTATGGCGTTGTAAATATATGTAATTTATTATTACCTAGGCGTTAACACTACAAAAGGGATAATCATCTCTTCCATGGAAACCCCACCATGCTGATATGTATTCCTAAAATAGTTCACATAATAATTGTAGTTATTGGGGTAAGCAAAAAACATATCGCCCTTTGCAAAAATAAAGGAGCTGCTCATATTAATGGTGGGTAAATGGATTTTTTTGGGATCTTTTACCGCCAATACGTCCCTTTCTTCATAAGTAAGGCTTTTTCCGGTTTTATAACGCAGGTTTAAACTGGTGTTCTTATCGCCTATTACTTTAGAGGGCGTTTTGACATTGATGGTTCCGTGGTCCGTAGTGAGAATCAGTTTAAAACCTAATTGTTGTGCCTGCTGAATTATTTCCAATAAAGGGGAATTTTTAAACCAACTTTGAGTCAGGGATCTGTAGGATTTATCGTTTGAAGCCAATTCTTTTATCACTTCCATCTCTGTTTTGGAATGTGAAAGCATATCCACAAAATTGTAAACCACAACGGTGAGGTCGTTATTCTTTTGAGATCTGAAATTTTCAACCAGGCGCTTTCCGGCTTTTATATTTGTTATTTTGTGATATTCATATTTGATATTCAGGCCAAGTCGCTTGAGTTGAGATTCCAGGAATTCGGCTTCAAACATATTTTTTCCGCCTTCTTCGGTGTCATTTAGCCAATATTTAGGGAAGAGTTTTTCCATCTCAGCAGGCATAAGCCCTGAGAAAATAGCGTTTCTTGCATATTGTGTGGCTGTAGGAAGGATACTGAAATATACAGATTCCTCTTCCTTTTTATAATAATTGTTGACGGTAGCTTCAAAAGCCTTCCACTGGTCGTACCTTAAATTGTCTACCACTACCAGAAGGGTAGGTTGTTTTTTGCTGATCTCGGGCGCAATCTTAGTTTTAAACAGGGTATGCGACATTATGGGAGCCTCGGAAGCCTTGTCGAACCAATCCGGATAATTCCTGTCTATAAACTTGCAGAATTGATTGTTGGCTTCCAATTTCTGGGATTCCAGAATTTCGAACATCCCGCTGTCCTCGATAGCTTCCAACTGAAGTTCCCAATATACAAGGCGTTGATAAAGTTCTGCCCAACCTTCAAAAGAATTAATGGAAGACATATCCATTGATATTTTCCTGAATTCCTGCTGATAATTGGAAGTGGTTTTTTCTGTGATCAACCGCGAATGGTCCAGGTTCTTTTTTAAACTGAGCAGGATTTGGTTGGGATTCACCGGTTTAATCAAATAATCGGCAATTTTAGAACCTATAGCATCTTCCATGATATATTCTTCTTCGCTTTTGGTGATCATGACAATTGGAATTTCCGCGCGCTTTTCCTTAATCTCAAATAAGGTTTCCAATCCCGATAATCCCGGCATATTTTCATCCAGGAATACAATGTCAAAGTTTTCCTTTTCTATTTTCTCAATGGCTTCCATTCCGCTTTTACAGGTAGTGACCTTATAATTTTTGGATTCCAGAAAAAGTATGTGCGGCTTGAGCATGTCTATTTCATCATCTGCCCAAAGTATTTTGATATCATTCATTTAAATTATATTTATAAGTCATCTTTATTAGGATTTATGTGCAAAAATGGCTTTTGGTTTTTCAAATGTCCATTATGGACATCATATATGTATCTTTGTTATAAATTTAAAGGATTTTAAGCTTGGCAATTATAACTAAACTAAAAATATTTAACGATCCAATTTACGGATTTATTACTATTCCGAACGATAGGATATTTAAGATAATTGCACATCCCTTCTTTCAAAGATTGCGCCGAATTACACAAATGGGCATGTCTTATTTGGTTTATCCCGGAGCACATCATACAAGATTCCATCATGCCCTGGGTTGTTTGCACCTTATGCAAAAAACCATCGAGATACTTCGATTTAAAGGGATTGACATTTCAGAAGAGGAAGCAGAAGCACTTCAAATCGCTATTTTATTGCACGATATTGGTCACGGTCCTTTCTCACATGCCATGGAAAATTCTATAGTTGAAGGAGTGTCCCACGAGCATATTTCACTGCTTTTTATGGAAGAAATGAACCGTGATTTTAACCAAAGTTTAACGCTTGCCATCGAGATCTTTAAAGGTACCTATAAACGCAAATTTATGAACCAGCTAGTTTCAAGTCAGCTGGATATGGACCGATTGGATTATCTTAAAAGGGACAGTTTTTACACCGGTGTTCCCGAGGGAAACATCAACAGTGAGCGGATTATTACCATGTTATATGTTGTAAAGGACAATTTGGTTGTGGAAGAAAAGGGCATTTATTCAGTAGAAAAATTCCTTGTTGCCAGGAGATTGATGTACTGGCAGGTGTATTTGCACAAAACCGGCGTGGCGGCAGAACAATTATTGATCCGGGTACTAAAGCGCGCCAAGGAAGTTACAGATTCAGGCATAAAATTGAAATGTAGCCCTGCGCTTTCCTATTTTCTGAAAAATAAAATAAACATGGAAAATTTTGATGTCTCCACATTGAAGGTCTTTTCAAAACTGGACGATTATGATATTGTTTCAGCGATGAAGGAATGGATGGAAATAGACGATTTTGTTTTGAGTAACCTGAGCGAAATGCTTCTCAACAGAAATCTGCTGAAGGTGAAATTAAAAAATAAACCGCCTGATCAGGAAAAATTGAGAAAATACCGGGCAGCATTTCAGATAAAATACAATCTAACCGAACATGAAGCAGCGTATTTTGTTTTCAGCGGGGAAATTTCGAATGTGGCTTATTCCAGCGAAAAAAACAAAATTCAAATTTTACACAGGAACGGAAAAACCACTGATGTTGCCAAAGCTTCAGATCAATTAAATTTAAAAGCACTCTCTAAAGAGGTAACTAAGTATTATATCTGTTATCCAAAGGCCAAAGATTAATTCATTTTTCTTTACTTTTGCCACAATGAAATTTACAGCAGCACAAATAGCCGAGATTTTAGAAGGAACGGTCGATGGGAATCCGGAGACCGAAGTTTTTAAATTGGCCAAAATCGAAGAAGGCACAAAAGGGTCGTTAACCTTTTTGAGCAATCCTAAATACACTTCATATATTTATTCTACAAATGCATCCGTTGTCATTGTAAAAGATGGTTTTCAAATTGAGGAGAAAATAGAAACTACCTTGATTAGAGTCAAAGATCCATATAAAGCTTTTTCAACCTTGTTGGAATATTACAATCAGGTGAAATTGAATAAAAGTGGGATTGAAGAACCTCATTATATTTCCGAATCTGCCGTTTATGGGGAGAATATTTATCTTGGGGCATTTGCTTACTTAGGTAAAAACGTAATAATTGGAAACGATGTAAAGATTTATCCAAACTCTTATATAGGCGATAACGTAACTATTGGAGATAACACAATTATATTTGCGGGAGTTAAAATATATTCTGAAACCGTCATTGGAAATTTCTGTGTAATTCACAGTGGTTCTGTATTAGGAGCCGATGGTTTTGGGTTTACCCCGGATGATAGCGGGGAATATTCCAAGATTCCGCAAATAGGAAATGTTATTTTAGAGGATTTTGTAGATATTGGAGCAGGAACTACGATAGATCGTGCGACCCTGGGATCAACTATAATCCGGAAAGGAGTTAAAATTGACAATCAGGTACAAATTGCCCATAATGTTGAAATTGGGCAGCACACAGCCATTGCCGCACAAACAGGAATCGCAGGTTCTACCAAAATAGGTGAAAATTGCCTTATTGGAGGCCAGGTGGGAATTTCAGGACATTTAAGTATTGGCAACGGTGTAAAAGTTCAGGCACAATCAGGCATTGGACGAAATATAAAAGATGAGGAAGTTATTCAAGGTTCCCCGGCATTTGGTTATAACGATTTCAACAAAGCCTATGTTCATTTTAAAAATTTTACAAAAATTGTAGAAAGGTTAACCCAATTAGAAAAAAAAATAAGAATGGCTGAGATCCTTTCAAAACAACGAACCATCAGGAAAGAAGTTTCTTTAACGGGAGTAGGACTTCATACAGGTAAAGAAGTTACCCTTACCTTTAAACCCGCACCGGAAAATACCGGTTACGTATTTAAGCGTGTGGATTTGGAAAACGAACCTATCGTTGAAGCAGATGTAAATTATGTAGTAAATACCCAGAGAGGCACCAACCTTGAAAAAAACGGGGTAAGCATACAAACTTCAGAACATGTGCTGGCTGCTTGCGTAGGGCTGGAAATAGACAATGTTATAATAGAGTTAAACGCTTCTGAACCGCCTATAATGGACGGTTCTTCAAAGTATTTTGTAGAGGCTTTGGAAGAAGCCGGTGTAGAAACTCAAAATGCCAATAGAGATGAATTTATTATCACCGAAGTTATTTCATACAAAGATGAAAAAACCGGAAGTGAAATAATTGTGATGCCTTGCGATACCTATCAGGTAACAAGCATGGTTGATTTTGGCACCAAAGTTCTGGGAACACAGAACGCCTCTATCCAAAATCTTTCTGAATTTAAAACTGAAATTGCCAATGCACGTACCTTTAGTTTCCTTCACGAGATTGAAACCTTGCTCGACCACGGCTTGATAAAAGGTGGCGATTTAAACAATGCCATAGTTTATGTTGACAAGGAATTGAATCCTGAAACGATGGATAAATTGCGAAAGGCTTTCAACAGGGATACTATTTCTGTAAAACCAAATGGCATTTTGGACAATCTCACCCTACATTATCCCAATGAAGCAGCGCGGCATAAATTACTTGATGTTTTAGGAGATCTGGCACTTATTGGAACCAGAATAAGGGGAAAAGTATTCGCTACCAAACCCGGACATGAGGTCAACACCCAATTCGCGAAAAAACTGGCAAAATATATTAAAACAGAAAGGCGTAGTAATAATATGCCAAAAATAGATTTAGATCAGGAACCTTTGATGGATGTGGTAGCAATTATGGATATATTACCTCACCGTCCTCCTTTTTTACTGGTGGATAAAATTTTTAAATTAACCGAAAGTTGTGTGGTTGGGATGAAAAATGTGACTATGAACGAACCTTTCTTTGTTGGTCATTTTCCGGGTAAACCGGTAATGCCGGGGGTTTTGCAAGTGGAAGCAATGGCACAAACCGGAGGGATTCTCGCATTAAAATCGGTGCCTGATCCGGAAAATTACCTGACTTATTTCATGAAGATCGATAATGTGAAATTTAAACGCCAGGTTGTTCCCGGAGATACCTTGATATTTAAATTAGAATTATTGGCGCCTATCAGGCGTGGGATTTGCCAAATGCAAGGCTATGCCTATGCAAACGGGAAATTGGCAGCAGAGGCTATTTTAATGGCCCAAATTGTAAAAATAAAATAAAAGAAGATGAACCAACCCTTAGCATATGTGCATCCGGGTGCAAAAATTGCCAAAAATGTGGTTATTGAACCCTTCACAACCATTCACAACAATGTGATAATTGGTGAAGGAACCTGGATAGGTTCAAATGTAACCATTATGGAAGGTGCCCGGATCGGGAAAAATTGCAGTATATTCCCAGGATCGGTTATATCTGCCATCCCACAGGACAAAAAATTTAACGATGAAGAAACCACTACCGAAATTGGCGATAATACCACTATTCGGGAATGTGTGACCATCAACCGGGGTACCTCAGACAGGATGAAAACCGTAATAGGAAAAAACTGCTGGATTATGGCCTATTGTCATATCGCCCATGATTGCATAGTAGGCGATAATTGTATTTTTTCCAACAATAGTACCCTTGCAGGACATGTAAATGTAGGCGACTTTGCAATATTGGCGGGGATGTCTGCCGTTCAACAATATTGCAGCATAGGAAGCCATGCTTTTGTAACCGGTGGCTCATTGGTAAGAAAAGATGTTCCCCCTTTTGTAAAAGCGGGGAGAGAACCCCTCTCTTATGTTGGGATCAACTCTATAGGACTTAGACGTCGTGGTTTCACTACCGAAAAAATAAGAGAGATCCAGGATATCTTTCGAATTTTATACCAAAAAAATTACAATAACTCCCAGGCGGTTTCAATAATTGAAGCAGAAATGCAGGCTACCGCAGAGCGGGATGAAATATTGGAATTCATAAAAAATTCCCAACGTGGTATCATGAAGGGATACATTAGTTCAAATTAAATTCAATTCAATAAAAATGGCAAACACAAGCGATATTAGAAATGGGTTATGCATCCGTTATAACAACGATATTTATAAAGTAATTGAATTCCTACACGTAAAACCCGGAAAAGGCCCTGCGTTTGTCAGAACTAAACTCAAAAGTGTTACCAATGGTAAAGTTTTGGGCAATACTTTCTCCGGAGGACATAAAATTGAAGAGGTAAGGGTTGAAACCCATAAATATCAATTTTTATATAATGACGGAGAATTTTATCATTTCATGCACGTGGAAGATTTTACCCAAATAATGCTTACGGAAAGTGTTTTGGATATGCCAAATCTCTTAAAAGAAGGGGAAATAGTTACCGTTTTATTAAATGCCGAAGACAATTTGCCGCTTAGCGTAGAATTACCGGCAAGTGTTATTTTGGAAGTTGCCTCTACTGAACCGGGAATTAAAGGAAATACGGCTACAAACGCTACCAAACTTGCAACCCTGGAAACCGGAGCAGAAGTTAACGTGCCGCTTTTTATAAATGAAGGAGATAAAGTAAGGATAGAAACTGAAAAAGGTACTTATAAAGAACGAATTAAAGAATAGAATAAAGAGGATAGAAAATAGAGAATACAGAAAAGAAAATAGAATAAAGAGAAAAGTATAAAAAAATGATATTTTTTAAAATCTAATTTCTCAAATCTAAAATCTCAAATCTAACTTCTCAAATCTCAAATCTAAAAAAGATTAAATGAAATTTCCCCAAAAACACACGCTTCAGCAAATTGCAACCATTATTTCATCAACTTATATTGGTGATGCAGCTTTTCCAGTATATGGAATGAATGAAATTCATGTGGTTACTGAGGGAGATATTGTTTTTGTTGATCATCCAAAATATTACGACAAGGCTTTGAATTCTGCAGCAACGGTTATTTTGATAAATAAGGAAGTGGAATGTCCGGAGGGAAAGGGTTTGCTTATTTCAGATGATCCATTCAGGGATTTCAATAAACTTACCGAATACTTTAAGCCATTTCAGAAAGCGTCAGGACATATTGCAGAATCGGCACAAATCGGGAAGAATACGATCGTGCAACCCAATGTTTTTATCGGGAATAATGTTAAAATTGGAGAAAATTGTTTGATCCATTCCAATGTGAGTATTTATGATGAGTGCATTATTGGGAATAACGTAATTATTCATGCCGGAACAGTTTTGGGCGCAGATGCCTTTTATTACAAAACCAGGCCAACAGGTTATGATAAGTTGTTGTCCGGAGGCAGGGTGGTAATTGATCATCATGTGGAAATAGGAGCGCTATGTACCATAGATAAAGGCGTTTCCGGAGATACATTTATAGGTGCGGGAACCAAGATAGACAACCAGGTTCAAATTGGTCACGACACCATAATTGGTGAAAAATGTCTGATTGCAGCTCAAACCGGAATTGCCGGTTGTGTAATTGTTGAAGATGAAGTTACCATTTGGGGTCAGGTTGGGATAAGAAGCGATGTGCGAATTAGAAAAGGAACCATTCTATTGGCCCAAACTGGAGTTTCTAAATCTACCGAAGAAAATACCAGATATTGGGGAACACCTTCAGGAGAGGCAAGGACAAAATTAAGGGAATTTGCCGCTGTTAAAAAACTTCCGGGATTAATAGATAAAATCAAATAAGCAGTATGAGTTTAACCGATAAAAAATTAGTGCAAGGGTTTTATACATCCAATTTTTATAAAGATCCGGAGGAAGTGAAAATGTATTTGCACCCAGAAGCCGAACTTTATTGGAATAGCAGTGCAGGATTTAATAAAATGGATTTTTCGGATGTTTTGAAAATGAGTTCTGAAATGTCCAAAACTTTTGAATCTTTGAGAGCTGAAATCAGTCATTTGTTATATGATAAAAATGAGGTAACTATTCGTTTTACATATCATATAAAAACCGTTGAAAACCCGGAAGAAGAAATACCTATGGCACATTTTATAGCCATTTGGGAAATTAAAGACGGAAAAATGTTCAAAGGCTATCAAATTAGTCAGGCTGCAGATGAAACTCCGGAAAATTTAAGTTCTTTTCTTTCAACAAACTTTTAAAAAGCCGTTAAGGTTTCTATATAAAAACTTACTTTTGCAGTGCAAAAATCTATATAATTATGAGTGTTTTAGTAAATAAAGATTCAAAAATAATTGTTCAGGGATTTACCGGAAGTGAAGGTACATTTCATGCTGAACAAATGATAGAATACGGTACCAATGTGGTTGGAGGGGTTACTCCCGGAAAAGGTGGGCAAACCCATCTTGAAAAGCCTGTTTTCAACACCGTATCTGAAGCTGTTAAAAAAACAGGCGCAAATGTATCGATCATCTTTGTTCCCCCTGCTTTTGCCGCTGATGCCATTATGGAAGCAGCCGATGCCGGTATTGCAGTAATAATTACAATTACCGAAGGAATTCCTGTTTCAGATATGATCAAGGTTAATAATTACATCAAAAATAAAGCATGTCGCCTTATTGGACCTAACTGTCCCGGAGTAATTACTCCCGGAGAAGCCAAAGTAGGAATTATGCCCGGTTTTGTATTCAAAAAAGGAAGCGTTGGAATTGTATCAAAATCTGGTACTTTAACTTATGAAGCTGCAGATCAGGTTGTAAAACAAGGTTTGGGAATTACTACAGCTATTGGAATTGGAGGCGATCCTATAATTGGAACCACTACTAAAGAAGCAGTAGAACTTCTAATGAATGATGATGACACCGAGATTATTGTGATGATAGGTGAAATTGGCGGTCAACTGGAAGCCGATGCTGCAACCTGGGTGAGAGCTAACGGAAACAAAAAACTGGTTGTAGGTTTTATCGCCGGTGAAACTGCTCCTGCAGGCCGTACTATGGGTCACGCGGGCGCAATTGTGGGTGGAAGCGAAGATACCGCTCAGGCTAAAAAAGCAATCCTAAGGGAAAATGGTATTTACGTAGTGGATTCTCCTGCCGAAATAGGTAAAAAAGTTGCCGAAGTTTTAGCCGGTGTTTTAAAGGTTTAAACAAACTGAAATAAAAATTGATAAATCCTCCTGGATACCTGTTTTCGGGTAATTTCAGGAGGATTTTTTATTTTAAGCCTTGTTGACTTTTATTATATTTGAAAACAGATCATCTTAAATCTAAAACCTGGATTAAATTTCATAGAAACTGGTTTTTATAGGTAATTTTAAAATTTATATTTTAGCGTCTTAATTCATTCATTTTTAAAACGATTTATCACTGTAATTTAAGAAATAGCAAACATGAAATTATTAGAAGGAAAAAATGCGATCATAACCGGTGGAAGCCGCGGAATAGGAAAAGGAATTGCACAGGTTTTCGCCAAACACGGCGCCAATGTTGCCTTTACCTATGCCTCGTCTGTAAACGCTGCAAATGAGCTTGAGAAAGAACTCAGCGGTCTTGGAGTGAAAGCCAAAGGATATCAGTCTAATGCGGCAAATTTCGAGGAAGCTCAGGAATTGGTTAAAAACGTGGCAGAGGATTTTGGTAAAATCGATATTTTGATCAATAATGCCGGGATTACCAAGGATAATCTTTTGATGCGAATGACCGAAGAAGATTTTGATATGGTAATTGAGGTGAATTTAAAATCGGTTTTTAATATGACCAAAGCCATTCAGCGAATTATGTTGAAACAACGTAGCGGAAGCATTATCAATATGAGTTCTGTAGTGGGCGTAAAAGGAAATGCCGGCCAGGCAAATTATGCCGCCTCGAAAGCCGGAATAATTGGATTTTCAAAATCTATGGCTTTGGAGCTTGGTTCCAGAAATATCCGTACCAATGTGATCGCTCCCGGATTTATAGAAACGGAAATGACCGGGAAACTGGATGAAAAAACCGTTCAGGGCTGGAGGGATTCCATTCCATTAAAACGCGGAGGTACCCCGGAAGATATCGCAAATGCCTGTGTTTTTCTTGGAAGTGATCTAAGTAGCTATATCACCGGACAGGTTTTGCATATTAATGGCGGAATGCTTACTTAAACGAAGTTAGAAGTACGAAGTTAGAAGAGGGAAGTTTGAAAGTAAAAAGTTAGAAAGTTAAAAAGTGAAAAAATTAAAAATTCATGGATTTTATACTGGTCTACAATATTTAGTCTTTGTTCTTTTCTCTTGTTTCTTATCTCTTGTTTCTTTTTTTTAACTTCTACCTTCGTACTTCAATTTTCGTACTTTTAGAGAATGTCCTTAACAACTGTCTTATTAATAAGCCTCGCCGCCATTGTCGCGTTGGGATTTGTTATTTTTAAATATTTCGTAGGAACCAAAAAACGAACCGGAAGTATTTATTTTTTGGCGGCATTAAGGTTTGTGAGCATATTTCTTTTATTGCTTTTACTGATCAACCCAAAAATTAAACAACAACAATTTGAGGTTATAAAGCCACAATTGCTGATTGCTATAGATCAATCGGTCTCAATAGATTATTTGGAAAAAGGAGATAGTGTTAGATTATTTGCCGATTATTTAATCAACCACCCGAAACTTCAGGAGCGATTTTCTATCCAAACTTACGGGTTTGGGAAGGAATTAAGCCGGATTGATTTGGATTCCCTGGCATTTAACAAGCAGCAAACCAATATTTCCAAAGTATTGAATAGTCTGGAAAAATTAAATTCGTCCAATCAAACAGCTATTGTTTTGCTATCAGATGGTAACCAAACAGTTGGTGAAGATTTTCAATATTTTACCTCAAGGGAAACTTCAGAAATATTTCCTGTGGTGACAGGAGATACAACAGCCCAGACGGACCTTTCCATTTCAAATTTAAATGTCAATAAATACGCTTTCCTAAACAATAAGTTCCCGATAGAGGTAATTTTAAATTATTCCGGAAATACGCCGGTACAAAGCAGATTTGAGATCAAATCGGCAAATTCGGTACTGTTTACAAAAACCATCGATTTTAATTCTGATGATAATTCGGAAATAATAACCACTACTTTAACGGCAAATAAACTGGGAACCTATTTATTTGAGGCAGTTATTACACCTTTGCCTTCAGAAAAAAACACCATTAACAATAGCAAAAAGTTCGGCATTGAAGTTATAGATGAAAGGACTTCGGTATTGATACTAACCTCAGTATCTCATCCCGATCTTGGAATGTTAAAAAAATCTATTGAAAGCAATGAACAGCGGGAGGCCAAAATTGATTTTATCGAGAATTATAAAAACATAGAATTAAATGATTTTCAATTGGTTATACTCTATCAGCCGAATAATCAGTTTAGATCAGTTTTTGAAGATATCAGAACTAAAAACCTGAACAGTTTTATTATAACCGGCACACAAACCGATTGGGATTTCCTCAATTCGGCACAACAATATTTCAGGAAAGATCATACTCCACTGTCTCAGGAAATATCTCCCATTTACAATGAAAATTATTCGCAATTTCAATTTGAAAACCTAGGGTTTAACCAGTTTCCGCCTTTGGTTGATGCTTTTGGATTTTTAAATTTTAAAAATGAAACCTTCAGTTCTATGCTTTTTCAAAAATTAGAAGGTGTTCCAACAAATTCTCCGCTACTGGTTACTTTTCAAAATAATTTTTCAAAACAAGCTGTATTATTCGGCGAAAACGTCTGGAAATGGAGGGCGCAATCCTTCATGAACAACAGCTCATTCGACCAATTTGATACATTTATAGGGAAATTGGTTCAATATCTCTCGGCTACCCTAAATCGGGATCGGCTCACTTTTGAAGCTGAATCCTTTTATTTGGAAAATGAAGAAATCAATATTTCAGCCCAGTATTTTGATCAGAATTATCAGTTTAATCCTGATGGGAAATTGGTGATTCTGATTAAAAACTTAAGTTCCAATGAAGTATTGGAAATCCAAATGTTGCCCGGCAACAACCAATTTAAAGTTCAAATAGAAAACCCGAAACCAGGGGATTATAGCTTTGAGATCAAAGAACAAGCTTCCGGAATTTTAGGAAGCGGGACTTTTTCAATTCTTGGGTTTAATGTGGAACAACAGTTTTCTGGGGCGAATCTCGCGAAACTTCAAAGTCTGGCTAAAAATAACCAGGAAGGGCTTTATTTTCTAAATGATCCGGAAGCCATGGTAACAGGCTTAATTGCAGACAATCGTTTCGTTACAATGCAAAAAAACCGCGAAAAAACCCTACATTTGATTTCCTGGAAATTTTTGCTTGCCTTGCTGGTATTAAGTCTTAGTACTGAGTGGTTTGCAAGAAAATATTTCGGTTTAATTTAATAATTTTTAATAATTTATTTATGGACAAATTGCCCAAAATTGGTTTACCCATTTTATTTGTAATTGTGGTTTTAATCATTTTAATCGCTAAATCAACAGTTACCATTGATTCCGGAGAAGCCGGAGTTTTATATAAAACCTTTGGTGGAGGAGTTGTGACAGATCAACCGCCTTTAGGTGAAGGTTTTCACGTAGTAGCTCCCTGGAATAAGGTTTATGTTTACGAGGTTCGTCAACAATCTTTAGACGAAAATATGCAGGTTTTATCTTCTAATGGACTGGAGATAAGATTAGATGCCTCAATATGGTATCAGCCTTCTTATGAAAGTTTAGGGTTGCTTCATCAGGAAAAAGGTGAAAATTACGTGCAACGTGTGTTGCAACCTGCAGTTCGATCTGCAGCCCGTGCTGTGGTAGGACGTTATCAGCCAGAGCAATTATATTCAAGTAAAAGGGAAGCTATTCAAAAGGAAATTTTTGATGAGACAAAAATCCTTTTAAAAGATCAATATGTTCAAATAAACGAAGTATTGGTAAGGGATGTTTCTTTGCCGGTAACTATAAAGGAAGCTATTGAACGCAAATTGCGTCAGGAACAGGAATCTCTGGAATATGTATTTAGGTTGACTAAAGCTGAGCAAGAAGCTGAAAGACAAAAAATTGATGCAGAAGGTAAAGCGAATGCCAACCGTATTCTTAGTGCCTCTTTAAATGATATGGTTCTAAGGGAAAAAGGAATTCAGGCCACTGTTGAATTGGCTAAATCCCCTAATTCCAAAGTTGTTGTTATTGGTTCCGGAGACGGAGGAATGCCTTTGATTTTAGGAAATAACTAAATCAGAATAATTATAAATTTGTGGAAAATCCTTTTTTTTTCAAAAAATAAAGTTAGATTTGCATTCGAAATGAAAACAATTCAACTACATCATCATCACGTATTTTACAGCGCTTAGGCGAGGTGAATGTGATATGTAGAATTTTCAACATATTTAAAAACCCGTTTGAGCAATCAAACGGGTTTTTTTTATACGCTTTTTTTAAAAATTGAAATTAAAAAAAACCTCACAGGTTTTTGAAACCTGTGAGGTTTGATAAAGGACTTAAAATAATTAATTATGAGTAAAGATAAACTTAGAATTGCGATTCAAAAAGCAGGCAGGCTTAATGAAGAATCCATTTCAATCCTGAAGGACGCGGGAATTTCCATAGATAACGGAAAAGAACAATTAAGAGCTTCAGCCCGCAATTTTCCATTGGAGGTAATGTATCTTAGAAATGGTGATATTCCCCAGTATTTACGCGATGGAGTTATAGACATAGCTATTTTGGGAGAAAATGTCCTTATAGAAAAAGGGGAGGATATAATAAGGGGTGAAAAGCTGGGATTCTCCAAATGCAGGGTTTCCTTAGCGGTTCCAAATTCCATGAAATACAACGGCATTCAGGATCTCAATGGGAAACGGATCGCCACTTCTTATCCAAATACGGTCAATGCTTTTTTAGCTGAAAAAGGAATTGAGGCGGAGCTTCACATTATTAATGGATCGGTAGAAATTGCGCCAAATATTGGACTTGCTGATGCCATTTGTGATATAGTTTCCAGCGGAAGCACTTTATTTAAAAACAATCTGATGGAAGTGGAGGTCATGCTTAAAAGTGAAGCGATTTTGGCGATCTCACCAAAAATTTCAGAAGCGAGAAAGGCAATTTTAGAAAAGCTTCAATTCCGGATAAAATCTGTGTTAAATGCCCGTACTGCAAAATATATTTTAATGAATGCGCCCAATGATAAACTTGATCGAATTATTAAACTATTACCGGGAATGCGCAGCCCTACCGTTCTACCTCTTGCAGAAAAAGGCTGGAGTTCCATACATACGGTAATAAATGAAGAACGATTTTGGGAAGTTATAGACGAATTAAAAGACAGCGGTGCCGAAGGAATTTTGGTTGTGCCTATTGAAAAAATGGTGGTGTAGCGTTAAATCGCACAGAACGTTTTGCTTTGCTATTCTTTCTGAAAAATAAAACTTAAGTGATATAAAAATGAACATACTATATAATCCCAAAAAATCGGAATGGTCAGAAATTTTAAAAAGACCAACTCAAACGGTTGCCGATATTGAGCAAACCGTAAACCTGATCTTTAGCGAAGTACAAACAAAGGGGGATTGGGCAATTGCAAAATACACCGAACTTTTTGACGGGACTTCCCTGCAAAAAACGGTGGTTAGTTCAGGTGAAATTGAAGAAGCTGATGATGCGGTTTCTCTGGAATTAAAGGATGCAATAAAACTGGCAAAATCGAATATAGAAAAATTCCATGCTGCTCAAAAAACCGAAAAAGTATTGGTTGAAACCAGCACTGGTGTTCAATGTTGGCAGGAAAAGCGCCCTATTCAAAAAATAGGACTTTACATTCCTGGCGGAACTGCCCCGCTGTTTTCAACAATTTTAATGTTGGCCGTCCCAGCTGCATTGGCTGGTTGCAGGGATATTATTTTGTGTACCCCGCCAAACAAGGAAGGAAAAGTTCATCCGGCAATTCTTTATACCGCCGCTTTATGCGGAATTTCCAAGATCTATAAAATAGGTGGGATCCAGGCTATCGCAGCGATGACTTTTGGTACGGAATCTGTGCCTAAAGTTTATAAAATATTCGGTCCCGGAAATCAATTTGTAACAGTTGCCAAACAATTGGCCACCAAACACCAGGTTTCAATTGATATGCCTGCAGGACCTTCGGAATTGCTTGTCATGGCCGATGATTCAGCCGATGCCGCGTTTGTTGCGTCAGATCTGTTAAGCCAGGCAGAACACGGTGCAGACAGCCAGGTGATCCTGGTTTCTACATCAAAAGAGCTGATAGCTGAAGTTGAAAAGGAAATTGAGAGTCAGCTAACTGATTTACCCAGAAAGGAAATTGCGGCCAAAGCAATAGAAAATTCAAAATTCATCTACATCGAGAATGATGTACTCGCATTGGAAATGATCAATGAATATGGTCCGGAACACCTTATCATCTGCACAAAGAACGAAGATTTTTTCATAGACGGCATTGAAAACGCAGGTTCTGTGTTTATAGGAAATTATACCCCGGAGAGCGCCGGAGATTATGCGTCGGGTACTAATCATACTTTACCCACAAACGGGTATGCAAAACAATACAGCGGGGTTAATTTGGATAGTTTTATGAAGAGCATGACCTTTCAGAAAATTTCGGAAAAAGGAATCAGGGAAATAGGTCCGGTAGTTGAACTTATGGCGGAGGCCGAAGGACTTCACGCCCACAAGAACGCTATGAGCCTGAGATTAAAAAGAATAGATCAGGAGTAGTTTCTAATTAAAAATGTTGAGTTATTAATTTAAGTTCCGATATGTAGTTATAATTGAAGCATGGCCATCCCATAATCTATTATTCGTGCATTAATGGCTATTTTTGGAGATTACAATGAGAAAACGCAAACAGAATGAACACTAATTTTACAACTTATTAGCACAGCAGAAGATTTACAGATGAAAACAAAATTCAATATAAATAATTTAGTTCGCAAAAATGTTGCCGACTTAAAACCATATTCTTCAGCGCGGGACGAGTTCAAACAAGGGGATTCAAACATGGTATTTATGGATGCCAATGAAAATCCGTTTGAAACCGGGGTTAACCGATATCCGGATCCGCAGCAAAGAGAACTGAAAGAACAACTCGGGGAAATAAAGGGAATTCCGGCTGAAAATATTTTGTTGGGCAATGGCAGCGATGAAGTTTTAGATCTCATTTTCAGGGCTTTTTGTGAACCGGGGAAAGACAATATCACCACTTTGCCGCCAACCTATGGGATGTATCAGGTTTTGGCTGAAATCAATAATATTGAAAACCGGGAAGTGTTGTTGACAGATGATTTTCAGCCAAATGTTGCTGAGATTTTCAATAAGGTTGACGATAACACCAAATTGATCTTTCTTTGTTCCCCAAACAATCCAACCGGGAATTTATTTTCTGAAGAAAAGATCCTCGAGATCCTCAATAATTTCAATGGATTGGTGGTTATTGATGAAGCCTATATCGACTTTTCGGAAAGTGAAAGCTGGATCAATAAATTGGAAAAATTCCCTAATTTGATCGTCACCCAAACACTTTCAAAAGCCTACGGAATGGCTGCAATCAGGTTGGGGATTTGCTACGCTTCCGCAGAAATTATTCAGATCTTAAACAAAATAAAACCACCTTACAACGTAAATGAACTCACTCAGAAACGAGCGTTGGAAAGAGTGATTGATATTATTTCAGTTAAAAAGGAAATAGCTGATATACTGACAGAAAGGAATAAGTTATTTAAAGCTTTGCTTGAAGTTGATTTTATTGAAAAAATATACAATTCTGACGCTAATTTTATCCTCATAAAAGTGGATAATGCCAAACTGCGTTACGATCAATTATTAAAAAAGGGAATTGTGATCAGAAACCGAACAACCCAACCTCTTTGTGAAAACACTTTGCGATTGACAGTCGGGACGGCTGAAGAAAACCAGAAACTTATGGAGGCATTTCAAAGCCTTAAATAACTTGGAAATTATAAAGAACAATAAGAATTTACTTATGAAAAAAGTATTATTTATAGACCGGGACGGAACCATCATTCACGAACCTGCAGATTACCAAATAGACAATCTGGAAAAATTCACATTTTATCCCCAGGTGATCTTTTACCTGGCAAAAATTGCCAAAGAACTGGATTACGAATTGGTGATGGTAACCAATCAGGATGGGTTGGGAACAGATGCTTATCCTGAAGAAAATTTTTGGCCTATTCAGAATTTTTTGCTAAAAACCCTTAAAAATGAAGGGATCGAGTTCAGTGATATTTTGATGGATTGCAGTTTTCCAACAGAAAATTCGCTCAACAGGAAACCAAATACCGGCCTTTTAGAAGAAAAATACCTGAAAAATAAAGAGTATGACCTGGAAAATTCATTTATGATAGGTGACCGGATGACCGATATGGAATTTGCCCATAATTTCGGCGGAAAGGGGATTTTTATTGAAACTCATCAGGAATTGGGAAATGACGAACTGAAAAATGACAAAAACGAACTTGAAAAGATCATTGCGTTAAAAACCAGCAGCTGGGAGGAAATCTACGGGTTTTTAAAATTAAATGACCGTACTGCTGAAATTCAAAGAAAAACCAACGAAACGGATATTAGAATAAAGCTCAATCTGGATGGCACCGGGAAATCAAATATTTCCACCGGGATCGCTTTTTTCGATCATATGCTGGATCAACTATCCCGCCACGGCCAAATGGATCTGGATATTGATGTAAAGGGAGATCTGGAAGTAGATGAACATCATACCATAGAAGATACTGCCATAGCTCTTGGAGAGGTGTTCAGCAAAGCCCTGGGAAATAAACTGGGAATTGAACGATATGGATTTTGTTTGCCAATGGACGATTGCCTTGCGCAGGCGGCCATAGATTTTGGGGGCAGGAACTGGTTGGTTTGGGAAGCCGCTTTTAAACGGGAAATGATCGGGAAAATGCCTGCCGAAATGTTTTATCACTTTTTTAAATCCTTTAGTGATGGGGCCAAAGCCAATCTGAACATAAAAGCAGAAGGCACGAACGAACACCATAAAATTGAAGCCATTTTTAAAGCCTTTGCCAAAGCCATTAAAATGGCCGTAAAAAGGGATGCCGAAAAAATGATCTTACCGTCTACTAAAGGAATGCTGTAGGGAAGTGCGAAGTTTGAAGAAAAAAGAGGAAAGAGGAGAGTGGAAAGAGGATAGAAAAAATGAATACAAATTAATTTGATTTTTATCTGCGGGAATCTGCGGATTTTATCTGCGCTCCCGAAAGCTTTCGGGAGCGGGAAATAAAAATCGATTACAATTAAATAATCTGGAAAGTTCTGAGAAGCAATTTAATATTTATGAAAATAGTAATTATAGATTACGGTGCAGGAAATATACAGAGCATCAAATTCGCGATAAAAAGGCTTGGTTATGAAGCTGTTTTAAGCAAAGATGTTGAAGAGATCTCAAATGCCGATAAAGTGATCTTTCCCGGGGTGGGAGAGGCCGGAAGCGCTATGAAAATGCTGAGATCTACCGGTTTGGATAAATTAATCCCAACATTAAAACAGCCGGTTTTGGGAATTTGCCTGGGAATGCAGCTGATGTGCAAATCTTCAGAAGAGGGAAATACACAGGGACTGGGTATTTTTGATGTAAAAGTTGTAAAGTTTAACGACGGACTGAAAGTACCGCAAATAGGCTGGAATCAGATATTTAATCTGGAATCACAGTTGTTTGAAGGTGTTAATGAAAATGAATATGTGTATTTAGTGCATAGCTATTACGTTCCGGAATGCGAAGAAACCATTGCCAAAACTGAATATGGAGTTGAATATACTTCAGCAATTAAAAAAGATAATTTTTACGGCGTTCAATTTCACCCCGAAAAAAGCAGCGATGCGGGAGCAAAAATATTGGAAAACTTTTTGAAGTTAGAAGTACGAAATTAGAAGTGAGAAGTAATTAGAATAAAAAATAGTGCTATGAATAATTTGAAAGAAAGAACAAAAAAATTCGCCCTGGACTGTTGGTTTTTCAGTAGAAAAATTCCTAGTTCGAGAGAATATAACGCTTATGTAAATCAGCTGATTCGATGTTCAAGTTCCGTGGGTGCTAATTATAGAGCTTCTCAAAGAGGAAAATCTACCGCCGATTTTATAAATAAACTAAAGATTGTAGAAGAAGAAGTCGATGAAAGCATGTATTTTTTGGAATTATTCATTGAAATTATGGATCAAAATATAGAAGAGGCAAAAAAACTTCACACAGAAGCAAATGAGCTGTTATCAATAATTGTAGCATCAATAAACACAGCAAGAAAAAATAGCAAACCCAAGTAATTACTAAAAACTGAACTTCTAACTTCTAATTTCAAACTTCGTACTTCAAATGAGAATCATACCGGCAATAGACATCATAGACGGAAAATGCGTAAGGCTTTCCAAAGGCGATTACAGCACAAAAAAAATATATAATAAAAATCCACTGGAGGTTGCAAAGCAATTTGAAGCCCACGGAATTGAATATTTACACCTTGTAGATCTGGATGGGGCAAAGTCAAAGCATATTGTAAATCACAAGGTTTTGGAACAAATAGCTTCCAAAACCAGTTTAAAAATAGATTTTGGCGGCGGATTAAAATCTGATAAAGATTTACAGGTGGCTTTTGATTGTGGCGCACATCAAATTACAGGTGGAAGCATTGCAGTGAAGGATCCTGAAATATTTAAATCCTGGCTGCAAAAATTCGGAAGTGATAAGATCATCCTCGGGGCCGATGCCAATAATGAAAAAGTAGCCATAAGCGGATGGCAGGAAGAATCGGAAGAAGAATTGATCCCTTTTATTCAGCAATATCAAAATGAAGGTGTGAAATATGTAATTTGCACCGATATTTCCAAAGATGGGATGCTGGAAGGACCTTCTTTCGAACTCTATAAAAAGATCATTGCTGAAACAAAGGATGGATCAGGAACACTAAACCTGATCGCTTCCGGAGGAATTTCAACTTTTGACGAACTTCCCAAATTAGCTGAAATGGGATGTGAAGGAACCATCATTGGAAAAGCGATCTATGAGGGAAGAATAAGTTTGAAGGAGCTGGAAGATTTTATAAGTAAGATTTGAGATCTGAGAAATGAGATTTTAGAGGTTTTACAAGGTACAAGTCATAAAAAAGTTAGAAAAATAGGCAAACAACAAGAAGATAGAAACAGGATGAATAGAATGGGTGCATATTCACGTTAATTGTTGCAATTTGGAAAGAAAATAAATATTCAGGAATTAATGTGAAACCTGGCAATACTAGGTAAATACTAAATCTCAAATCTCACTTATGCTCACAAAAAGAATAATTCCCTGTCTGGATATAAAAGATGGCAGAACGGTTAAAGGAATAAATTTTCTGGAACTTCGCGATGCGGGAGATCCGGTGGAATTGGCTGAAATATATGCAAGATCAGGAGCTGACGAACTGGTGTTTTTAGATATTTCTGCGACAGAAGAAAAGCGGAAAACCCTGGCCGAGTTGGTATTGAGGGTTGCAGAAAAGGTAAATATTCCATTTACTGTAGGAGGCGGAATTTCATCTGTAGAAGACGTAGATATTCTGCTTAAAAATGGGGCCGATAAGGTTTCCATTAATTCTTCAGCGATAAAAAATCCGCAGCTCATCAATGATTTGGCGGCAAAATTTGGCAACCAGTGTATCACGGTTGCGATAGACGCCAAGAAAATAGATGGAGAATGGATCGTACATTTAATGGGCGGACAAATTCCAACCGAACTCAATTTATTCGATTGGGCCAAAGAGGTTGAAAAACGTGGAGCAGGGGAGATCTTATTCACATCTATGAATAACGACGGCACTAAAAATGGCTTTGCCAATGAAGCCCTTGCCCGGCTTTCATCAGAATTGCACATCCCCATAATTGCCTCGGGGGGAGCCGGAAATATGCAGCATTTTTGCGATACTTTTAAAGAAGGAAAAGCAGATGCAGCACTTGCGGCGAGTGTTTTTCACTTTAAGGAAATTGAAATTATTGATTTAAAACAGGAATTGAGAAGGAATGGGATCGCGGTTAGGATTTGATAGATGTGAGATTATAGATTTGAGAAAAAAGAAAATAGAAAAAAGACTGAAAAAGTTAGAAGTACGAGGTTAGAAGTACGAAGTAAAAATAAGAATTAAGATTCAAGAGGTAAAATATTAGAAAAAGTTAGTGAATGTTAATTTAAGAAAAAATAATATTCGTGCATTAGTGGCTTAAAAAAGAGGAGAGAAAATAGAGCATAGAAAAAAGACTAAAAAAAGTTAGAAGTACGAAGTAAAAAAGAAGATTCAAGTGCCAGGATGGAGGACTAAAATGTTTGAAAATCTTAAAATTTTACGGAATTACGTACCTGTCATTCCGTTAAGTGGATCTTGGTTAAACAATGAGGAAAAAAAATAACAGAAAAAATGAAAATAGATTTTAATAAAAACAACGACGGATTGGTTCCGGCAATTATTCAGGATGCAACTACAAAAAATGTATTGATGCTGGGATATATGAACGAGGAAGCTTTTTTAAAAACAAACGAATTAAAAAAAGTCACTTTCTATAGCCGGAGTAAAAATAGATTGTGGACCAAAGGTGAAGAGAGCGGAAATTACCTGGAATTGGTGAATATAAGGAATGATTGTGATAGTGATTCCTTGCTGATTTCAGTAATTCCGCACGGCCCAACCTGCCATACCGGCACTGATACCTGTTGGGGAGAAGACAATAATCCAAATTTTGGGTTTCTGAGTAAACTTGAAGGGATTATTGAAGATCGCAAGAAGTTAAGCGGGATTGAACCTGAATTGCGTCAGGAAAAAAACAGTTATGTGGTTTCCCTCTTTGATGAAGGGATCAACCGGATCGCTCAAAAAGTGGGGGAAGAGGCAATAGAAACTGTAATTGAAGCTAAAGATGATAACGATGACTTGTTTTTAAACGAAAGCGCCGATCTTTTGTTTCATTATTTAATTCTGCTTCAGGCCAAGGGATTTACTTTAAAGGATATCGTAAAAATTCTGGAAGAAAGGCATTAAACTATTCTTTCCCCTCCCCAAATTTCCCCTCCTCATAATCTTTATAAGCCTGGTTGATTTCGTCCATGCTGTTCATTACAAATGGTCCTCTGGCAACTACAGGTTCGTTTAAAGGAGCAGCATGCCCGAATAAAAGAATACTGTCGGTTTGGGCTTCAATAGTAAGGTTTTCGGAATCATTCTCGAATTCTGCGAGATTGAGGGCTTTTACCTGTTTTTCGTTTACCAGCAATGCTCCTTTGATCACATAAAAAAAGATGTTATTTTCCTTTGGAACAGTTAAATCCAGCTTTCCGGTTTCTTTAAAAAAGAGCGTTGTTAAATTTACATTTGTCAAGGTTTGGAAAGCTCCTTTAGTTCCGCTTAAATTGCCTGAAATAACCTGTGCCTTAATTTTTCCTTCATCCAAAGATATTTTTGGAATTTCATCCTTCTGAAAACCTTTGTACTGAGGTTTTGTCATTTTTAATTTTGCGGGAAGATTCAACCATAACTGAAGGATTTCAAGGTTCCCACCGTGTTTCTTAAAATTGTCTGATGAAACTTCCGCATGTATAAGTCCGCTGCCGGCGGTCATCCATTGTACTCCGCCACTTTGAATTATGTTTTTATGTCCATTGGAATCTTTATGGGCAATATCTCCATCCAGGATAAACGTCACGGTTTCCATTCCCCGATGCGGGTGTGGTCCAAAAGGTAACCCACTGTTATTTGGAGCATATTTTTGTGGCCCATGATGGTTTAAAAACAGGAACGGATCTATCATTTGCAAATCCCGGGTTGGTATTGGCGAATAAGTGATCAAATCGGCAATCGGCCGATATTCCGCTTTATGGATCTTTTTTATGCTTCGCATGGGATCATGAATGATTTTAGGAGCAGAAATTAAAATTGAATTTACTTGTCAGTTTTATTTCTGACATAGATAAGTTTAAAACGGCCAACCTGATTTTCACGTGATTCCACTTCAAATTTATCAATGGAACTTATCATAGGGGTCAGTTTTTGGAATCCGTAATTCCGGGAGTCAAAGTTGGGTTGTTTCTTTTGAAGCAATCCGCCTACATCTCCAAGAAATGCCCAGCCATCTTCATCGGCAACATCAGAAATTGTACTGGCGATCAATTTGATCACTTTAGGGGTAATTTTATCCAAGTTGTCCTTTTTGGCAGGTTTTCCTTTTACAACCTCGGTTTCCTGCTCTTTGAATACATCCTTCAGGATTTCGATATAAATGAATTTATCACAGGCCACAATAAAAGGTCTGGGGGTTTTCTTTTCTCCAATCCCGATCACTTTCATCGCTGCTTCGCGTAAACGGGTGGCCAAACGCGTAAAATCACTGTCGCTGGAAACCAGGCAAAACCCCTGAACTTTCTGGGAGTATAAAATATCCATCGCGTCTATGATCATCGCAGAGTCGGTAGCGTTTTTACCGGTAGTATATCCATATTGTTGCATAGGGTTAATGGCATTTTCCAACAACACATTTTTCCATTTAATAAGTTGCGGTTTGGTCCAATCCCCGTAAATACGTTTAATTGTTGGATTTCCGTATTTAGCGATCTCTTCCATCATTTCTTTAACGTATGCTGAAGGTATATTATCCCCATCTATTAATACAGCCAAATTATTTTCCATTGTTATAAATTTTATGAAGCTAAGTTAGCTTTTTTAATAAAAATGTTCGTCTGATTAAATAAAAAATTCGTCAGGCAGAATTTCTTTCCACCTGACGAATTTTTTTTACTTCAGAAAAGATCTGAACTGTTGATGTTATTTAACTAAACCTATAAAGGGCATTCATTTTTGAGCTTTTTTCCGGCATTGCTTCGTGGTCAATTAAAAACACGTTGCCACCATGTTCAATTACCGCTTTGGCCGCCAGGTTCATAAGGGAGATGTTTTTTGGAGATTGCTCATCCTGAACTTCCACCGCCATAGTATTTTCATTATAAATACCCCAAATATCCTCTTTGTTCTCAAGGAACAAAGTATCAACTTTTCCTTGAATTATGGCTGGAATGATATCATGAACAGAGGTAGAAGTCTTAACAGTTTGATTAAAATCTTCAAATTTTTTAAGTTTTTCTCTTTTGGTTTTTTCAAAATAGGGCTCAATAATTTTCAATGCCTTTTCATGCAATTCCAACATATCGATATAAGCCGGATTTCCGACAGCTTCCTCCCCATATAAATATGGATATGAATTGGCTTCCTTATAAATTGGAAAAAAGGAATCCTGACAGGCAATCACTAAAGGAATTTTTTTATTATGGAGAACAGTTTCCAGGCCTTGGTCTATAGCCCTGAAGTATCTGAAAATTTCGCTTTTCTTATTATTGTCGGCACCGCCGTGGCCGTGATACATGGTATTTCCCTCGCCTTGTTTCTGTGGCCTTAGTTGAAGCGCCTTTTCCGTATAATCAAATCCAACACGGTCCTCCAACCTGGAAGGGATGAGATCCTCAACGTACACTACGCCAATACTATGTTGGGTCGCTTCAAATAAGGCGACGTCTTCCAATTGTAATGAAAGAAGATAAAACCTGCCATCTTCTGTAAGAATGGGTACCAGGGGTTTAATGTAAAATTCCTTAGAGATATAATGATATTCCTCAAAATTGATGGGAAGAGTATATTTATCAAAAAAACCTTCAGCAGAAAAAACAGCCAATCCATCAGATTGGTGGCGCCAAAAATCCTTATCCTGCAATAATTCTTCAATTGGGTTGCCTATATTTTTTATCTTTTCAGCTGAAACACCTTTTTTTTCAAGTTGCAGCTTGATCTCATTCCATTTCGATTTTAGATTGATCCGGTTTTTTCCCTCCAAAACCTCATGTCCCGCACGTTGGGTAGGAATAAATATCGAAATACAAACCTCGTTTGTAAATTGTGACAATTTTCCAAATTCCTGTTGACTCATCAGTTCCATAATGTCCTTTTTTAGTCGGTTTATTACAGAATGAATTTAAGCTTAATTGACTTGAATTCAAAGGATAAAAGACTCCTGTAGTGCTAAATATTTCTTAATAAATAGGAAACAAAACAGTTCTTAAAGTCTAAAGTACTTTGATTAAAAAGGGAAAAATGAAATGGACTGATTTATTAACCCCTTAAAATCGAATTTGATTATAGATTAAAACCTATAATTTTGACAGATAAAAAAGAGAACCTCTTGTATGGATGAAAAATTAAAAATCATCAAAGAAGTTAAAATTAATTCAATTCCTCAAATGGTTCAATATGGATCAAAACATCCGCAATTTCAGGCAATTCGCTCAACAATCTATTTTTGACCCTATGGGCAATATCATGTCCCTCCTTTACCGTAATTCCGGCATTTACAGCAATGTGCAAATCTATATGAAAAGTCATTCCGGCTTTGCGAACAAGACATTTTTCTGTTTCTTTCACCCCGGGAACTTTTTCAGCCTCTTTTCGGATATTTTTGATCATTTCATCGTACATATGTTCATCCATGACTTCTCCCAATGCCGGCCTGAGGATTTGATATGCGTTATACAAAATAAATCCGGAAGCCAACAAGGCTGCCCAGTCATCTGCGGCTTCATAACCTTTCCCCAAAAATAAAGCGATGGAAATACCAATAAATGCCATCAATGAGGTTATGGCATCACTTCTGTGGTGCCAGGCATCTGCTTTAAGTGCGGTGCTTTTAGTTTCGTCACTTTTTTTGGAAACCACCCTATAAAAAAATTCTTTAATTACCACAATTATGGCCAAAACAATAAGGGTGTAAGGCTCGGGAATCTCATGCGGAGTGCGGATATGTTCGATGCTCTGGTAAGCGATCACAGTGGCGGAGGCCACCAAAAATCCAACAATGGCAAAGGTAACCAGGGGTTCTGCTTTTCCGTGACCATAAGGATGGTTGGCATCAGGGGGTTTGTTGGCATATTTCAAACCAAGAAGCACAAAGATTGATGAAAACACATCGGTGGTAGATTCAATTGCATCGGCAATAAGAGCATAGGAATTCCCGAAAATCCCGGTAATTCCTTTTGCAATTGCAAACAATGCATTTCCAAGAATACTAAACCAGGTAGTTTTTATCGCTACTTCAAAATTGGACTTCATAAAAATTTCATTGGATTTTAAGAGAGTCAAAGTTACAAGCTATTCCCATGAAAATTTAACAATTAAGAAAAAAATACTTCAGAAAGAAACCGGGTTTATTTCAACTGTTTAGAAATTCATACATCACCACCAAACTACAAATGCACGTTCGAACTGCCTTCTGTTAGTCCTGATCCAAAGAAGTGGGGATTTTTTATGAAGAAATAATTCCCCGATACTTTCTTTTATTTCAGAATATGAAACCCAATTTTCACCATATTTCGGATCTATGGACCAATCTTGTTTTTTTGGCACTAAAAATTGAAACCTGCCATAATCGGTTTCGGTAAATTCTTCAAAATGTAACCAAAATCCTGAAATACATTGATGGTTGATATGCTCAAATTCCTTGTTTTTAAGGTTTTTCGGAATAAATAAATTGGCTTTAAAACATACTTCCTGCTGAAGTTTATCAGACTGCAGGTTTAATCCTGAAAGATAAGGCTCGGTTTCAGGTTTATAGAGAAGCGGCAATTGCTTTTGCTTTAATTTTTCAGTTTTCTGAAGCAATGTGTCTTTTCGGTTAGGACCGATCCAGCGTTCCAATTCATTCTCAAATGACGGATCATACACGTAGAATTTGCATACCAATTCTACATGAAGTTGCCGGTTTTTGACAGTGTCTTCAATTAAAAAATCGATTTCACCCAAAGTTATTTTTTCCCGCTGAATTTGGATATTTTGAGCGATTATAAGAAATCTGTCTGAATGTGTAAGTGCGAGGTCAAAAAAGCTTTCGGCCCTTTTTCCAAGCACAAAATTTGTGAGCAGGGAAGGGCTTCCTGCCAGTATTATTTCTTTTGAAAGCAGTGGAACCCGGGGAAATTCAAATTGAGGCAAATTGAACATATCATTTTTAAACCAAAGGGGAGGAGTGGCCAAAAATCCTTGAAATTGAAGTTCTAAACGTTTATCCATTATTGCTGAGGCTTTTGGTGAATTCCCGGAGTTGGTTTTAAGGCCTTTCCAATTTGACAAAAGATACAAATTGGCAACCTACGCATAAAGTGCCTAAAGTTAGATGTACATTGAGTTCAAAGAAAAAATAAAAGCGGGCTAATATTGGTCAAAGCCGCGAAACTTATTTGAAAATTAGCTGTTTGTTTGAACAAGTTTAAAAATTTACTAACTTGTATCTTCAGTAAAATTGAGGCCTCCTATACTTTAATAATTTTAGGCACTCAAAATTTTATGAACTGAAGAGTTACTTTAATTCTTATCCTTTTTACCAAATAATCGGCTAAAAAAACCTTTTTTCTTTTTACCGTTTCTATTATTTCCCTTTTTTTTCTCAGGATTTGTCAATAAACGTTCAAAAAAACCATCCCGTTGACTTACCTCACAATCCATCATTCCAACAACTTCTGCAGATAGCGTTTTAAAACGGGCCTGGGTGATCTCATTAAATTCTTTTTCCTGATTTAATTTCTGCAGGAACAATGCAAAAATTGGCAATGCCGAATTTGCGCCCTGGCCAATTGCCGTATTCCTGAATCCAATTCGGTGATCATCTGCTCCAACCCAGGTTACGGTGACCAAT